>JAITUD010000098.1 GCA_031286555.1 Microbacterium sp.
ACCTCGCCGGCCGGCGAGGGGAAGATGATGGTCGGCCGCTCAGCGGTTCCTGAGCGAGCGGAGCGAGACGAAGGGCGCTCAGGAACCGAAGAGACGAGTTCATCGAGCGCGGCGCCCCAGGGCTCCGGCTTCATGACCATCCCCGCTCCCCCGCCGTACGGGGTGTAGTCGACGGTGCGGTGCCTGTCGTGCGTCCAGTCGCGCAGGTCGTGCACCTGGAGGTCGAGGATGCCGGCATCCTGGGCCTTGCCGAGCAGCGAGAGCGTCAGACCGTCGAAGTACGACGGGAAGATCGAGACGACGTCGATGCGCATGATCGCGTCACTCGGCGGCGGAGCCGCCGTCTGCATCCGTCTCGGTGGCAGCATCCGCGGCCGGGAGCTCCTCGAAGAGCCCGGGCGGCGGGGTGACGACGATGCGACCGGCGGCGACGTCGACGGTCGGCACGATCGCCTTGACGAACGGCACCATGACCTCGCGGTCTGCGGCCCTGACGATCAGCAGGTCCTGCGCGGGCATGTGCTCGATGCGCACGACGCGGCCGATGACCTCGTCATCGCGCACCACGTCGAGGCCGGCGAGCTGGTGGTCGTACCAGGCGTCGTCCTCGATCTCGTCGGGATCCTGATCGATCCAGAGGATGGCGCGCACGAGCGACTCGGCGGCGTCACGGTCCTCGACGTCGTCGAAGAAGACGACGGAGCTGCCGTTCATGACCCGGTACTCGCGGACGGTGAGGGTCTTGCCGTGCCAGACGGATGCCTCGGGAACCTGCAGCGTGAACTCGGCGCCGCGCACGAAGCGGCGGGCCGGGTCATCGGTGTAGAGCTCGAGCTTGAGCCCGCCCTTGAGACCGTGGGCCTTCAGCAGGCGACCGACGCGGAGCTGATTGCGTTCCTGTGCCACGTCAGTCGTCCGCGACGTCGACGCGGACACGACGGCCGTCGGCGAGGGCGGCGATCAGCGTACGCAGCGCCTTGGCGGTGCGGCCGCCGCGCCCGATCACGCGACCACGGTCATCCGGGTGCACGTGCACCTCGAGGAGGTCGCCACGGGACGACGCGGATGCGGTGATGCGGACATCGTCCGGGTGATCGACGATCCCCTTGACGACGTGTTCGAGCGCGGCGGCGAGCACAGCGGATTACTCTGCGTCGGCAGCGGCCTCGGCCGCGTCCTCGGCGGGAGCCTCAGCGGGCTCCTCGGCCTTCTTCTCGGCCTTGGGCTTGATGACCGACTTCTTGGAGGAGTCGGCCTCGAAGGCCTTCTTCTCGTCGGCGACCTTGAGGGTGGACTTCGCGTCCTTGTCGCCCTTGAACTTGCCCCAGTCGCCGGTGATCTTGAGGATGGCGGCGACCTGCTCGGTCGGCTGAGCGCCGACGGAGAGCCAGTACTGCGCACGCTCGGAGTCGACCTCGATGAAGGAGGGCTCCTCGGTGGGGTGGTACTTGCCGATCTCCTCGATCACGCGACCGTCGCGCTTGGTGCGCGAGTCGGCGACGACGATGCGGTAGTAGGGCGCACGGATCTTGCCGAAGCGCTTGAGACGAATCTTGACAGCCACGATTCTCCTGAATGGTGTGGAAGGAAGACGAACTGGTCACCTGGAGCGTGGGGTGCACACCCGGTGGAAGCTCTATAAGGGGGATGGCGCGCTGGATAGAGGGTCGAGCACGTCGTCCGACCCTCTATTCTGCCAGATCCCGGCCCCCGTCGCGAACCGTCGCAGAGTCGCGTGTCGGAGCCTTCCTGCGTGTCAGACTGTGCTCGTGACGATCGCCTTCGCCGATTCCGCACGCTCGACGGTCGGTGTCGAGTGGGAGGTCATGCTCGCAGATCCGCAGACCGGTGACCTGGTCGGGCGCGCACCCGAGCTGCTCGACGCACTCGAGGCCGCCAGCGCACACAGCCGGCACACCGTCACCGGAGAGCTGCTCACGAACACCGTCGAGGTGACCAGCGGCGTCGGCGAGACGGTCGCCGAGGCGATCGGCGACATCTCCGCAGCGATCCGGGAGGTGCGTGCCGCGACCGATCCCGCCGGCATCGCGCTGCTCTCAGCAGGCAGTCACCCGTTCGCACAGTGGTACGACCAGCAGGTGACCGACAAGACGCGGTACCACTCGCTCATCGAGCGCACCCAGTGGTGGGGTCGCAACATGATGATCTGGGGCATCCACGTGCACGTCGGCGTGGAGGACCGCGACAAGGTGCTGCCCATCGTGGGAGCACTGGCCGCCTACCTGCCGCACATGCAGGCCCTCGCGGCATCCAGTCCGTTCTGGGCGGGCGAGCGCACCGGCTATGCCTCCAACCGCGCACTGGTCTTCCAGCAGCTGCCGACCGCAGGGCTCCCCTGGCCGCTGCACACCTGGGCGGAGTACGAGGGGTACCTCGACGACATGGTGCGCACCGGCGTGATGTCGGATGCCACCGAGGTGCGATGGGACATCCGGCCCGCGCCGCGCTGGGGCACGATCGAGGTGCGTGCCTGCGACGGCATGTCCACCCTGCGCGAGCTCGCCGCGATCGCGGCGCTCACCCAGGTGCTCGTCGAGCACCTCACCCGCCGCCTCGACGAGGGCGAGACGCTGCCCGTGCTGCAGCCCTGGTACCACCGCGAGAACAAGTGGCGCACGGCCCGATACGGACTGGATGCCACCGTCATCGTCGATCCCGCGGGCGCGCAGCGCCCCGTGCGCGAGCATCTGATCGAGCTGCTGGAGACACTCGCACCGGTCGCCGTGGACCTGCGCTGCGGCGCGGAGTTCGCGCGGGTCGGATCGATCCTCGACACCGGGGCGAGCTACCAGCGACAGCTCGCCGTCGCCGACCGGACCGACGGAGACCTGCGGATGGTGGTCCAGCACCTCATCGACGAGTTCCGCACCGGACCGCACCACCACCTGAGCTGAAGGAGCACACCATGCCCGACCACGTGATCGCGATCGACCAGGGAACGACCTCGAGCCGAGCCATCATCTTCGATCGCGCAGGGCGAATCGTCTCCTCCGGGCAGAAGGAGCACCAGCAGATCCTCCCCCAGGCCGGCTGGGTCGAGCACGACCCTGCGGAGATCTGGCACAACGTGCAGGAGGTCATCGGCCTCGCGCTCACGCGGGCGCACCTGACCCGGCACGACATCGCCGGTGTCGGCATCACCAACCAGCGCGAGACCGCGGTGGTGTGGGACCGCACCACCGGCAAGCCGGTGTACAACGCGATCGTGTGGCAGGACACCCGCACCCAGAACATCGTTGATCGCCTCGCAGGCTCCGAGGGCGTCGACCGGTTCAAGCCGATCGTGGGGCTGCCTCTGGCGACCTACTTCTCCGGCACGAAGATCGTCTGGATCCTGGAGAACGTCGAGGGCGCGCGGGCCAAGGCAGAGGCGGGCGACCTGCTGTTCGGCACGACCGACACGTGGGTGCTGTGGAATCTCACCGGCGGCGTCCACGGCGGGGTGCACGCGACGGACGTCACGAACGCCTCGCGCACCCTCTTCATGGATCTCGAGACGCTCGACTGGCGCGACGACATCCTCGCCGAGTTCGGCGTGCCGCGGTCGATGCTGCCGAGCATCCGCTCCTCGTCCGAGGTCTACGGCACCGCCGAGACGCACTCGCTGCTCCGTGAGACGCCGATCTCGGGCATCCTCGGCGATCAGCAGGCGGCGACGTTCGGGCAGGCGGCCTTCGCATCGGGCGAGAGCAAGAACACCTACGGCACGGGATGCTTCCTGATCGTCAACACCGGTGAGGAGATCGTGCACTCGGCGAACGGGCTGCTCACCACCGTGGGGTACAAGATCGGCGACGCGCCCGCGCACTACGCCCTCGAGGGATCGATCGCGGTGACCGGGTCGCTCATCCAGTGGCTGCGCGACCAGCTCGGCATCATCAGGTCGGCCGCCGAGGTCGAGACCCTCGCAGCCGCGGTCGAGGACAACGGCGGCGTGCACATCGTGCCGGCCTTCTCGGGCCTGTTCGCGCCCTACTGGCGGCCCGATGCCCGTGGCGCGATCGTGGGCCTCACCCGCTTCTCCAACAAGAACCACTTCGTCCGTGCCGCGCTCGAGTCAGTCGCCTTTCAGACGCGAGATGTCCTCGACGCCGTGAACAGCGATACAGGGGCGGCGCTGAACGAGCTGAAGGTCGATGGCGGCATGGTCGCGAACGACGCGCTCATGCAGTTCCAGGCCGACATCCTCGGCGTTCCCGTGGTGCGCCCGGTGATCGCGGAGACGACCGCTCTCGGCGCGGCATATGCCGCCGGGCTCGCGGTCGGCTTCTGGAACGGGCTCGACGACCTCACCGCGAACTGGCGCGAGGACCGACGCTGGACCCCGACGATGGATCAGGCCGAGCGGGAGCGGAAGCTGCGCCTGTGGCACAAGGCCGTGCAGAAGTCGATGGACTGGGTCGACGACGACGTGCGCTGAGTGGTCCGTGCCGAGCTCGGCTGCGGATGCGAGGATGGAGGGGACGAATCCGGGGAGGGACCGCCGTGGCCACGAGCGAGCGCACTGATGTCCGAGCAGCAGAGGAGGTCGGGCGTGCGAGCGTCCTGATCATCGGCGGTGGGATCAACGGCATCTCCGCCTTCCGCGACCTCGCCCTGCAGGGCGTCGACGTGCTGCTGGTCGAGCGCGAGGACTTCGCATCGGGAGCGTCGTCGGCATCCAGCCACATGATCCACGGCGGCATCCGCTATCTCGAGAACGGCGAGTTCCGGCTCGTGAAGGAGTCGGTGCAGGAGCGCAACGACCTGCTCAAGACCGCGCCGCACTACGTGAAGCCGCTCGAGACGACGATCCCGATCTATTCCACGTTCTCCGGCATCCTCACCGCGCCGTTCCGGTTCCTTTTCCACGGCTCGGGCAAGCCGCGCGAGCGCGGTGCCCTGCTGATCAAGACAGGGCTGACGATCTACGACACCTTCTCGCGCGACGGCGGCACGGTGCCGAGGCACCGGTTCCACGGGCGCAGGAAGTCGCTGGCGGCGCTCCCCCAGCTGAACCCGCGCGTGAAGTACACGGCGACCTACTACGACGCCTCGGCTCACGACCCGGAGCGGCTCGCACTTGATGTTCTGCGCGACGGCGAGAAGGCCGGCGGCCGCGCGCTGAACTACGTCGAGGCGATCGGCCTGGACTCCGACGGCGTGCTGCTGCGCGACCGGGAGTCCGGCGACGAGTTCCGCATCGCCGCCGATGTGGTGGTGAACGCCTCGGGGCCGTGGACCGATCTCACCAACGCCGCGCTCGGCACCGGCACCGCGTTCATGGGCGGCACGAAGGGGTCGCACATCGTGCTCGACCATCCCGAGCTGATGGCCGCGACCGCCGGCAGGGAGATCTTCTTCGAGCACTCCGACGGCCGCATCGTGCTGATCTACCCGCTGAAGGGCAAGGTGCTCGTGGGCACCACCGACCTCGAGGCCGACCCCCGGGAACCGGCGGTGTGCACCGAGGAGGAGATCGACTACTTCTTCGATCTCATCGGGCACGTCTTCCCGACGATCCCCGTGGATCGCTCGCAGATCGTCTACCGGTTCTCCGGCATCCGCCCGCTGCCGCACCACGATGACACCGCCCCCGGATTCGTGTCCCGCGACTACCGGATCGAGCGGCGCAAGGATGCCGGGCTGCCTCCGGTGCTCAGCCTGGTCGGCGGCAAGTGGACCACCTTCCGCGCCCTCGGCGAGTCGCTGTCCGACCGCGTGCTCGCCGAGCTCGGCCGCCCGCGGGTGAGCCGGACGAAGGGTGTGCGCATCGGCGGCGGCAACGGCTACCCGCGCACACCGCGCCGCACCGTGGAATGGCTTCGGCAGAACGTCGGCGACTCCGCACGTGGGCGCGTGCTGTTCGTGCGCTACGGCACACGGGCGGCGAACGTCGCCGCATACCTCGCCGAGGGGCACGACGAGCCCCTTCTCGGCGACCAGCTGTCCACGCGAGAGCTGCTCTGGATGATCGAGAAGGAGCACGCGCGCCGCGTCTCCGACATCCTGTTCCGGCGCACGAACCTCGTGTTCACCGGAGACGCGGATGCCGCGACGGTGCGCACCGTGGCGGAGGCGATGGCGACGGTGCTCGATTGGGATGCCGAGAAGACGGACGCCGAGGTCGAGGAGACCATCCGGTCGCTGCGCGAGCGGCCCGGGGTCGAACTGTCCGAGGACGCGCCCGTCACCGCTCGCTGAGCGCCCTTCGTCTCGCTCCGCTCGCTCAGGACCCGGTCGCCGTCACAGCGCATCGACGAACCGCCGGTTCCTGAGCGAGGAGCGCAGCGACGAGACGAAGGATCAGCCCTTGCCGAACAGCTTCTGGATCTCGGCCATGTCGGCCTCGCTCGGCGCCTTCTGACCGCCGAGTCCGAAGCCCGATCCGGTCGCCTCAGCGGGTGCGAGGGCGCCGCCGGCGTTCTCGGCCGCGCGCTTCGCGGGGTTGCCCGAGCGCGACCCGCTCTTGCCCTTGGCGCCCTTCTTGCCGCGCTTCGCGGATGCGCCGGGCTTGCCCATCGGGCCCATGCCGGGGATCTGCGGGGTGCCGCCGCGGGCGACGGTCTTCATCATCTTCGCGGCCTGCTCGAAGCGCTGCACCAGCTGGTTGACGTCGGTCACGGTCATGCCGGAGCCACGCGCGATGCGCAGGCGACGCGAGCCGTTGAGCAGCTTGGTGTTGCGCCGCTCGGCCGGCGTCATCGAGCGGATGATCGCCTCGGTGCGGTCGATCTCGCGCTCGTCGAAGTCGTCGAGCTGCTGCTTCATCTGGCCCATGCCCGGCAGCATGCCGAGCATCTTCTTCATCGAGCCCATCTTGCGCATCTGCTGCATCTGCTCGAGGAAGTCCTCGAGCGTGAAGGCCTCGTTCGCGAGCTTCTCGGCGACCTTCATCGCCTCGGCCTCGTCGAACGCGGACTGCGCCTGCTCGATCAGGGTGAGGATGTCACCGAGGTCGAGGATGCGGCTCGCCATGCGGTCGGGGTGGAACGGCTCGAGGTCGTCGAGGTTCTCGCCGGTGGAGGCGAAGATGATCGGGCGGCCCGTGATGGAGGCGACCGAAAGAGCGGCACCGCCTCGGGCGTCACCGTCGAGCTTGGAGAGCACGACGCCGGTGAAGTCGACACCGTCCTGGAACGCCTTAGCCGTGTTCACGGCGTCCTGACCGATCATCGCGTCGATGACGAACAGCACCTCGTCGGGGTTCGTCGCCTTGCGGATGTCACCGGCCTGCTTCATGAGCTCGGCATCCACACCGAGACGACCGGCGGTGTCGATGATCACGACGTCGTGCTGGGTGCGGCGGGCGTGCTCCACGCCGTCCTTGGCGACCTTCACCGGGTCGCCGATGCCGTTGCCCGGCTCTGGCGCGTAGATCGCCGCACCGGCCTGCTCGGCCACGACGGTCAGCTGCGTGACCGCGTTCGGGCGCTGCAGGTCGCAGGCCACGAGCAGCGGCGTGTGGCCCTCACCCTCCAGCTGCTTGGCCAGCTTGCCCGCGAACGTCGTCTTACCGGAGCCCTGGAGGCCGGCGAGCATGATCACCGTCGGCGGAGTCTTGGCGAACTCGAGCCGGCGCTGCTGTCCGCCGAGGATCGCGATGAGCTCCTCGTTGACGATCTGCACCACCTGCTGGGCGGGGTTCAGCGCCTTGTTCACCTCGTCGCCGAGGGCGCGCTCGCGCACCTTCGCGGTGAAGTCCTTGACGACAGGGAGCGCGACGTCGGCGTCGAGCAGGGCGCGACGGATCTCGCGGACGGTGCCGTCGACGTCGGCCGGGCTGAGCTTGCCCTTCGTGCGCAGGTTGCGGAAGGTCTCGGTCAGCCGATCGGAGAGCGTGCCAAAGGTAGCCATGATGCGCTCAAGTTTACGGGAGCGGAGCCTCCACGCTCAGCGCAGCACGCAATTGCTCCTTCGCGCGCTGATAACGACTGCGAGCGGTGGAAGCCGGGATGCCGAGCAGGTCGGCCGAGTCGGACAGGCTGAGACGCTCCCAGTGCACCAGCTTCACCAGCTCGGCGAGGACAGGGTCGAGACGGTCGATCGCGTCGCGCACCTCTGATCCGGCATCCGCAGCCGGCGCCGTGGCGGACTCGCGCACCTGCAGACGGAGCCTGTCCGCCAGCGCCCAACGGCGACGCTGGCCACGTGCGTGGTTCAGCAGCGTGCCACGCGCGATGCCGAACAGCCACATCCGCGCGGCCTCCGGCTCTTCGGGCAGCTCTCTGGCCCGCCGCCAGGCGACGACCATCGTCTCGCCGAGCAGGTCAGGAGCATCGTCGGCACCGACGCGCCGCTCCAAGTACGCGAGCAGGCCGGACGCGGAGAGCTCGAGAGCTCTGGTGAGCTGACGATCGACCTCGTTCACACCTCGCACTTCACACCGCCCAGGATGGTCCAGTCGTTCAGCGGAACACCGAACTCGACGGCCTTCCGGTAGACGACGTCGTCGAGCCCGAGATCGATCAGAACAGCCTCGACGTCGTCGGCCGACCGGCTCGAGGGCGGCTCAGGAACGTCCATCAGCCAGCCATCCGGACCGATGATCACAGTCTGGTCCGGCGACTCTTCACCTCTCTCCG
>JAITUD010000167.1 GCA_031286555.1 Microbacterium sp.
CCCTGGTGAGATGCGAGCGATTGCTCGCCCCACGCCGCTGTGGGAGCACATGGCTTTGTCTATTCTGTTACATGGAAACCGTGAAATCAAGGGTTTTCTGACATCCGATTCCTCAGGAGCGCTCGTGCGTGCATCCCGTCCCGCCCTTTTCGCCGCGATCCTGCTAGTGCTGGAGGGCATCGCCCTCGGCATCATCTCGATCATCGAGCTCGTCCAGCTGGGAGCGGGCAATGTCGCTTCCACCCCGTCCGGACTCGGTCTGGTCGTGCTCACCCTGCTGGTCGCGGTGGGGCTGGTCCTGTTCGCGTTCGGGGTGCTGCGGCGGCGCTCCTGGGCGCGCTCCGGCGCGATCGTGTTCCAGGTGCTCGCCGTCGCGCTCGGGATCTCCTCGCTCACGCTGCAGCCCATCCCCTGGCCGTTCACACTCGCCGTCGGTCTCCCCGGAGCGGTGTGCCTGGTGCTGCTGATCCTCGCGTCGCGCAACGACGGACGCACCGACCCGAGGGTGCAGGGCAGGGACTGATCAGGCGTCGATGCCGAGCGTCTTCCGCAGCCGTGCGACGTGGCCGGTGGCCTTCACGTTGTACTGCGCCAGGGTGATGACTCCGTCCTCGTCCAGGACGAAGGTCGAGCGGATGACGCCCTCGATGACCTTGCCGTAGTTCATCTTCTCGCCCCAGGTGCCGTAGGCCGCGTGCACGGCGTGATCGGGGTCGCTGAGCAGCTCGAAGGTCAGCCCGTCCCGCTCCTGGAACTTCTTCAGCTTCGCGGGCTCGTCGCGTGAGACGCCGACGACGGTGTATCCGGCGCCCTGCAGCGACGAGATGCTGTCGCGGAAGTCGCATGCCTGCGTGGTGCAGCCAGGGGTCATCGCGGCGGGGTAGAAGTACAGTACGACCTTCCTGCCCCGCAGATCCGTCAGGGAGACGGTCTTCCCGTCCTGGTCGAGCAGGGAGAAGTCGGGGGCCGGGGTGCCCGGCTCGAGGCGCGTCGCAGTCATGACTCCAGCCTATCGGCGGGGTCTCGGTGTCGCCGGTCAGCCGAAGGTCTGCAGCAGACGCTGCAGGGAGTCGAGGCGCCCGCGGCCGGCCTCGCCCAGCTCGCCGGAAGCCGCGGCCTCGTTCAGTGCGCAGTCCGGTGCGTCCGGCAGGTGCGTGCATCCGCGGGGGCAGTCCTCGGCGATCGCGGCGAGCTCGGTGAAGGCGGCGAGGATGTTGACGGGGTCGACGTGGCCGAGACCGAAGGAACGGACTCCGGGGGTGTCGATCACCCAGCCGCGCCCGCCCGCCCCCTGGTAGCGCAGCGAGACCGTCGACGACGAGGTGTGCCGGCCTCGGCCGGTGACCTCGTTGACGTGTCCGGTGGCGCGCCCCGCGGTGGGCACGAGCGCGTTGACCAGCGTGGACTTGCCCACGCCGGAGTGGCCCACGAATACGGTGGAGTGCCCGACGAGGGCAGCTCCGATCTCGTCCACCGGCATCTGCCCGCGCGCGCTGGTGAACACGCGCAGGTCGTCGAGCCCGTCGAAGTGGGAGAGGAAGGGGGCCGGATCGGCGAGATCGGTCTTGGTGACGACGAGAAGGGGACGGATTCCGGCATCCAGGGCGGCGACGAGGTAGCGGTCGACCAGCCGCTCACGCGGCTCGGGGTCGGCTGCCGCGACCACGACCAGCATCTGGTCGGCGTTCGCGACGATCACGCGCTCGACCTGGTCGGTGTCGTCGGCGCTGCGGCGCAGCAGCGAGCTGCGCTCTTCGATGCCGACGATGCGGCCGAGGGGGCCCTCGTCGCCGGAGCGGTCGCCCACGACGCGCGCCCGGTCGCCCGTGACGATCGGCTTCTTGCGCAGCTCCCTGGCTCGCGCCGCGGTGATCAGGTGCTCGTCCTCGGTGTCCTCGCTGACGAGCACGCTGTAGCGGCCGCGGTCGACGCCGAGCACACGGCCGATCGAGGCGTCCTCGTGCGCCGGCCGACGCTTGGTGCGGGGGCGGTTGGCCTTGGGGTTCGGGCGCACCCGCACGTCGGATTCGTCGAACTCGTCGAGCTCGTCCTCGTCGTCGTCAGGACCCAGCCAGCTCACGCGCCCGTGCCCTCCTGCATCCGCTCCCAGAGCTGGGTGAACTCAGGCAGCGTCTTCGCGGTGGTGCCGATCTCGTCGATCTCCACCCCGGGCACGCGCAGGCCGATCAGTGCGCCGGTGGTCGCCATCCGGTGGTCGTGGTGCGCCGGCCACTCGCCGCCGTGCAGCGGAGCCGGAGTGATGCGCATGCCGTCGGGCAGCTCCTCGATCTCACCGCCGAGCGCGCGCAGGTTGCCGACCAGCGCCGCGATGCGATCGGTCTCGTGCCCACGGATGTGCCCGACGCCTCGGATGGTCGTGGGGCCGTCGGCGAAGGCCGCCAGTCCGACGATCGTGGGGCTGAGCTCGCTGGCGGCCGACAGGTCGAGGTCGAGGCCGCGGATGCTCTCGCCCGCGCGCACGGCGAGCACGCCGGAGTGGCGCGACACGTGCGCACCCATCGCGCGGAGGATGTCGGGCAGCAGAGCGCCCGGCTGGGTGGAGTGCAGAGGCCAGCCGGTGACGGACACCTCGCCGCCGGTCACGAGGGCCGCGGCGAGGAACGGTGCGGCGTTGGAGAGGTCGGGCTCGATCGCGATCTGCTTCGCGCGCGGCACTCCAGCCTCGACCAGCCACTCGCCGGCGGCGGGCCGTTCGATCCGGATGCCGCGGGTGCTCAGGGCCTCGATCGTCATGTCGATGTGCGGCAGGCTCGGCAGGTGCTCTCCGGTGTGCACGAGGTGCAGCCCGACGTCGAACCGCGGTGCCGCGAGCAACAGGCCGGAGACGAACTGGCTCGACTCCGATGCGTCGATCTCGACCCGTCCGCCGCGGATGTGCCCGTGCCCGCGGACGGTGAACGGCAGCGACCAGGTGCCCTCGTCATCGATGTCGACACCGAGGTCGCGCAGCGCGTGGATCATCGCCCCCATCGGCCGGTGCAGCGCATTCTCGTGCGCGGTGAGGGGCACGTCCGCCGTGGCGAGGCCTGCCAGTGGGGCGATGAAGCGCATCACCGTGCCGGCCTGGCCGCAGTCGATCTCGTTGCCTCCGGTCAGCGGCGCCGGCGTGACCTCGAGGTCGGGGCCGAACTCGCCGTCGCCCTCGACCTCTTCGATGCCGACGCCGAGCGCGCGCAGCGCGTCGATCATGCGGCGGGAGTCGTCGGAGTGCAGCGGATGCAGCAGCCGGCCCGGTCCGTCGGCGATCGCGGCGATCACGAGCTCGCGGTTGGTCAGCGATTTCGAACCGGGGATCGTCAGGGTCGCGACGATCGGCCCTGCGGCCACGGGCGCGGAATACCGCCCCGTCACGGGAGAGGTGGAATACCTTGCAGCGCTCATCGGTTCCAACCTTAGTGAACGGCCCCGACGTGAACGGAGAGGAGGGGCGGCATGCTCTCGACTCTGGAGCACGATGACATCGCCATCGTGGACCCCTGGGGCACCGGCCTAGACTGGCCGGTGATGGATGACACCTCTTCTGACGACGCTGCTGCGCGCGATCCTCGACGCGATTTCGAGGAGCAGGCGATCCCGTACATGGATCAGCTCTACGCCGCCGCCATGCGCATGACGCGCAATCCGGCCGACGCTGCCGATCTGGTGCAGGAGACGTTCGTCAAGGCGTACGGCTCGTGGGCGACGTTCTCGCAGGGCACCAACCTGAAGGCGTGGCTGTACCGGATCCTCACGAACACGTACATCAACATCTATCGCAAGAAGCAGCGCGAGCCGTTCCAGGGCACGATCGACGACCTCGAGGACTGGCAGCTGGGTGGGGCCGAGTCGACGACCGCGACCCGCGGCCGCTCGGCCGAGGCCGAGGCGATCGACCGGATGCCGGCATCCGTCGTCAAGGATGCGCTGCAGCAGGTGCCCGAGGACTTCCGCCTCGCGGTGTACCTGGCCGATGTCGAGGGCTTCTCCTACCAGGAGATCGCCGACATCATGAAGACGCCCATCGGCACCGTGATGAGCCGCCTGCATCGGGGCAGGCGCATGCTGCGGGAGCTGCTGGCTGACTATGCCGCCGAGCGAGGTATCGCGGCGGCCGGAACGAGGAGCACGAAATGACGGACTGCGGCTGTGAGAAGGCGCGTCGCGACCTTGAGGAGTACCTGCGCTCGGAGGTCTGCAAGACCTCTGAGGGCGAGATCCGCGAGCACCTGGACAATTGCCCGTCCTGCCAGGACGAGGCTCTCGTCGCCAAGACGCTGACCGAGGTCGTCGCGCGCGCCTGCAAGGAGGCGGCTCCGGAGGAGCTGCGCGACCAGGTCCTCGCACGACTGCGCACCGCTGCCGCGCACTGACCGCCGTCGGCGCCCCTCGGTAGGGTGGGCGGGTGACCATCATCGACGCCCGCTCCGTAGCAGCAGACCCCCAGTCCACCGCACGCCTGAGCGACGCAGGTCTCGAATACCGCGTCGTCGACATGTCGGATGCCGTCCCGGCCGGAGCGTTCGCCAGGGCCGACGCCCGCGGGTTCCTCGACGCCGATCCGGGCGAGGAGCAGATCGGGCGGATGCGGGAGGGCTGGCAGGATCGCCGGAACATCGGCGTCTACGAGCCCGGCGCCGCGCCGGAGGCGTTCCCCGTTGCCACGGTGAACTCCTGGGTGGTTCCGCTGACCGTCCCCGGCGGCGAGGTTCCGATGTGGGCGGTCAGCTCCGTCACCGTCGCCGCCACGCACCGCCGTCGCGGCATCGCCCGAAACCTGCTGGAGGGTGAACTCCGGTCCGCGGCATCCGCCGGCGTGCCGATCGCCGGACTGACGGTCTCGGAGGCGACGATCTACTCGCGATACGGATTCGCACCGGCGATCCCGGTCGCGCGGGTGGCGATCGACACCCGCCGCGCCGGATGGATCGGGGGCGCGACCGAGGGGCGGCTGGAGTACATCGACCGCGAGACGACCGCCGCAGAACTGGAGAGCGTGTTCGAGCGCTCCCGTACCCGGCGGACGGGGCAGATCCCCGGCTGGAAGCTGCGCTGGCTGCGCAAGGCCGGACTCGCAGCAGACGACTCGAAGGGCGCCGGAGTGCGCGGAGTGCGCCACGTGGACGCCGACGGCGAGACCAGGGGAGTGCTCGCGTACTCGCTGAAGGAGCAGTCCGGGACCTTCCGGTTCACGCTGGCCATCAACCATCTCGTGGCCGAGACCGATGAGGCGCTGCGCGCGCTGTGGAGCTTCGCCGTCCATCACGACCTCGTGACCGGGATCGAGGGCGATCTGCGTCCGGTCGACGATCCGATCCTGCACCTGGTGGCAGACCAGCGCGCCGTCGAGTTCACCGTGCACGACCACGGGTGGCTGCGCGTCCTCGACGTCCCCGCCGCGCTCGCGGCGCGCAGCTATCGTGCGCCGCTCGACCTCGTGCTGCGCGTCGACGACGCACTGGGCTTCGCCGACGGCACGTGGCGGCTGCGGGTCGCCGCGTCCGGCGAGGCGACCGTCGAGGCGACGGACGCTGCCGCCGACGTCACGATGACCGTGGTGGAGCTCTCCGCGATCTACGCCGGAGGAGTGCGGACGACCCAGCTCGCCGCCGCCGGACGGATTCACGGCGATCCCCGCGAGATCGCGGCGATCGACGACGCGTTCCGCACCGCCGAGGCGCCGACTCTCGGCATCTGGTACTGACCCGCGAGGGCGACCGACGGAGTGATCCGGCCGCTCTGCGGAGCATTCCGGACAATCCTGGTCCGCAGGCCGCCGCGCGCACCCCGGTGTCGGATCGCGGCGCTAGCGTGAGCGGGTGAGTATCCGGGAACCTGCGCCGATCGCGACGCATCCTGCAGGACACGTCGGCGGTCGTCTCGGCCTGCTGCCGGGGATCGCGCTGTACCTCGCCTCCGTGCTCGGCACGGGCCTGCTCGTGCTGCCCGGTCTCGCCGCCCAGACAGCGGGGCCGGCGAGCATCCTGTCCGTCGGAGCGGTGACGCTGCTCGCGATCCCGCTCGCGGGAACCTTCGCCGCGCTGGCCGCACGGCATCCCGACCCCGGCGGTGTCGCGGGCTACGCCCGCCGGACGCTCGGTGCCACCGCGGCCAGGGCGGCCGGCTACTGGTTCATGTTCGGCGTCGCCGCCGGCGGATGCGTCGTCGCGCTGCTCGGGGCCCGGTACGTCGCGACCGTCCTCGGCATCGACGGCCGGGCCGTCCCCGTGATCGCCCTCGCGTTCCTCGCCGTGCCGTTCATCGCGAATCTCTTCGGCGTGCGGATCGCGGGCTGGGCACAGCTCGCCCTGACGGGCCTGCTCGTGGCGGTCGTGATCACCGTGATCGCCGTGGCGGCGCCGGCGGTGGAACAGGAGAACTTCCGGCCGTTCCTGCCGCACGGCTGGGGCGGGGTGGGCACGGCGATCGTGATGTACGTGTGGGCGTTCGCCGGCTGGGAGGTCGGCACCCACATCTCCGGCGAGTTCCGCCGGCCGCGCCGCACCATCCCGATCGCCACAGCCGTGACCCTGGTGCTGTCCGGGGTCGGCTACCTGGTGCTGCAGATCGTCACAGTGGGGGCGCTCGGCGAACGAGCAGGGGAGGGCGACGTGGTGCTTCTCGACCTCGCCCGTGCCGGCGACCTGCCCGGCGCGCCGATGCTGATCGGAGCGGCGGCGGGCATCGTGGCCCTTGGCGTGATGAACGTGTATCTCGCTGCGTTCGCGAAGCTGGGCGCCTCACTGGCATCCGCCGGTGACCTGCCCGGCTGGTTCGCGAAGGGCGTCGAGAACGGGGAGGTCCCGCGCCGTGCCCTGCTGCTCACCGGCGTCGTCGTCCTGCTGTACTTCTGCGCCGCGCTGCTCGCAGGCGGAGAGCTGCAGCCGTTCATCCTGATCCACACCGCGAGCATGGTCGCGATCTACGTGATCGGGATGATCTCGGCCGTCAGACTGCTCCCGCGGGGCACAGCGGGGCATCGATTCGCCATGGTCGCGGTGGTGCTCACGATCCTGCTGCTGCCGCTGGCCGGCATCGCGCTGGTGGTGCCGCTGTTGCTCGCGGCCGCCGCCGTCGTCGTCACGCTCGTGCGCCGAAGCCGCAGCCACTGAGACGACGGATGCCGCCCCTTTCGAGGAGGGGCGGCATCCGTCATCGCGAAAGGCGGCTCAGCTCAGCGTGAGCGCGGCCTTCAGCAGCTCGGCCTGCTCGACGGCGTGCACCTTCGAGGAGCCCGTCGCGGGCGACGCGGACGCCGGACGGCTGATCGCGCGGAACTGACGCGGGCCGGGGACGTCGGTGAACGCGAGCGCGAGGAAGGGCCAGGCGCCCTGGTTCTCCGGCTCCTCCTGCACCCACACCAGTTCGGCGTTCGGGTAGCTGTCGGTGATGGCCTTGAGCTCGTCGATCGGCGTCGGGTACAGCTGCTCGAGCCGGACCAGCGCGACCTCGGGGTTCGGGTTCTTGTCGAGCTCGCTGCGCAGGTCCCAGTGCACCTTGCCCGAGTGCACGAGCACGCGCTTGACCGCGGCGCGGTCGAGCTGACGCGCGTCGTCGATCACCGGCTCGAAGCGGCCCTGGGTGAAGTCCGAGACCGCGCTGGTCGCGCCGCGCAGGCGCAGCATCGCCTTCGGGGTGAACACGATCAGCGGCTTGCGCGGACGGGCGTAGGCCTGACGACGCAGCAGGTGGAAGTACGACGCGGGGGTCGAGGGACGCGCCACGATCATGTTCTCCTGCGCGCACAGCTGCAGGAAGCGCTCCATGCGTGCGGAGGAGTGGTCCGGTCCCTGACCCTCATAGCCGTGCGGCAGCAGCAGGGTGACGCTGGACTGCTGGCCCCACTTCTGCTCGGCGGCCGAGATGTACTCGTCGATGACCGACTGGGCGCCGTTGACGAAGTCGCCGAACTGCGCCTCCCACAGGACGAGAGCCTCGGTGTCCTCGACCGAGTAGCCGTACTCGAATCCGAGCGCGGCGTACTCGCTGAGCAGCGAGTCGTAGACGAAGAAGCGACCCTGGCCGTCGGACAGGTTCGTCAGCGGCAGCCACTCCTGGCCGTTCTTGCGGTCGTGCAGCACCGCGTGGCGCTGCACGAAGGTGCCGCGACGCGAGTCCTGGCCGGCCAGGCGCACCGGGGTGCCCTCGAGCAGCAGCGAGCCGAAGGCGAGAAGCTCGCCGAAGCCCCAGTCGATGGAGCCGGAGCGGCTCATCTCGACGCGCTTGTCGAGGGCCTGCTGCAGCTTCGGGTGCACGGTGAAGCCCTCGGGCTTGTTCGCGTGCGCGTCGCCGATCAGGCGGATGATCTCCTCGGAGACCCCGGTGACCTCGGGCGCCCCGACGCGGTCGTCCACGGGCGTCAGCTCAGGGGCGATCGGGGTGGCACCGGTCTCGGCGGCGTGCGTCTCGGCGAAGGCGATCTCCAGGCGGTTCTGGAAGTCGGCCTTGGCCTCGTCGTACTCCTCCTCGGTGATGTCGCCGCGTCCGACCAGAGCCTCGGTGTACAGCTTGCGCACCGAGCGCTTCGCCTGGATGAGGTCGGTCATCAGAGGCTGGGTCATCGACGGGTCATCGCCCTCGTTGTGACCGCGTCGGCGGTAGCAGACCAGGTCGACGACGACATCGCGGTGGAACCGCTCGCGGTACTCGAACGCGAGCTGGGCGACGTGGATGACGGCCTCGGGGTCGTCTCCGTTCACGTGGAAGATCGGCGCCTGGATCGTCTTGGCGACATCCGTGGAGTAGACCGAGGTGCGCGAGTCGTTCGGCAGGGTGGTGAATCCGACCTGGTTGTTGACCACGATGTGCACGGTGCCGCCGGTGCGGTAGCCGCGCAGCTGCGACATCTGCAGGGTCTCGACGACCACGCCCTGGCCGGCGAACGCGGCGTCGCCGTGCACGAGCACGGGCAGCCAGGTGAAGGTGCCGATCGGCTTGCGGTCCTGCTTGGCGCGGACGATGCCCTCGAGCACGCCGTCGACGGTCTCGAGGTGCGACGGGTTCGCGGCCAGGTACACCGGCATCTCCTGGCCGTCTTCGGACACGAAGGTGCCCTCGGTGCCGAGGTGGTACTTCACGTCGCCGGAGCCGCGCTGGTTGCCCGGGGTCAGCGACCCCTCGAACTCGCGGAAGACCTGGCCGTAGGTCTTGCCGGCGATGTTGGTGAGCACGTTCAGGCGGCCGCGGTGGGCCATGCCGATCGCGGCACCCTCCAGTCCCGCGGAGGCGGCGCCCTGCAGGATCTCGTCCAGCAGCGGGATGAGCGACTCGGCGCCCTCGAGGGAGAAGCGCTTCTGCCCGACGAACTTCGTCTGCAGGAAGGTCTCGAACGCCTCGCCCTCGTTCAGCTTGCGGAGCACCCGCAGCTGCTCGTCATGGCCGGGCTTGACGTACTTGACCTCGAGCTTCTCCTGGAACCAGCGGCGCTGCTCCGGGTCCTGGATGTGCATGTACTCGATGCCGACGGTGCGGCAGTACGAGTCGCGCAGCACGCCGAGGATGTCGCGCAGCTTCATCTGGCGCTTGCCGCCGAA
>JAITUD010000170.1 GCA_031286555.1 Microbacterium sp.
GACGACGCGCTCCTCCTCGGCGAGCTCCAGCGCCACGGCGAAGGCCGCAGCACCTGCGACATCCTGCGTCCCTGCCCGCAGCCCTCGCTGCTGTGCTCCGCCGTGCAGCAGCGCCGAGATGCGCGCCGTGCGCGCGACGACCAGAGCGCCGATGCCCACCGGCGCGCCGAGCTTGTGACCCGCGACGGTCATCGCGACGAGCCCGGCACCGGGCGCGGCGTCCGCGCGCAGCGCATGGAACGACAGGGGCACGTGCCCCCAGGCTGCTACCGCGTCCAGGTGCAGCGGCACGCCGGCATCCGCCGCGGCCGACGCCAGGGCTGCGCTGTCGTTGATCGTGCCGACCTCGTTGTTCGCGGCCAATGCCGTGGCGAGGGCGGCACCGGGCAGCGCCTCGGCGAAAGCGGCGACGGGGATCCGGCCCACGGCGTCCAGCGGCACCGTACACTCCCCCGCGCCGGTAGCGGACAGCGCGGCGACGGTGTCCATCGTCGCGTGATGCTCGCCGTCCGGCAGCACGACCGCCGCCGTCCCCGGCGCGCGCGAGGACCACAGCCCATGCAGCGCGGTGTTGATCGACTCCGTCCCGCCCGAGGTGAACACCACCTCGATCGGGTCGCAACCCAGCACGGCGGCGGCGCGCTCGCGCGACTCCTCCAGGAGCCTGCGGGCGTCCTGCCCGGCTGCATGCGTGGATGACGCGTTTCCCACCACCGAAGACGCCTCGAGCCACGCATCCCGTGCCTCGGCGCGCAGCGGCGCCGTCGCGGCGTGGTCGAGGTAGAAGCGCATGACTCCATCCTCCCAGCCGGACGGCGCGGGCGGGCGGCATCCAGGCTCATCCGAGCCGATATCCGGATTCATGCCGACGGCACGCGGGCATCTAGGCTGTCTCCATGCTCCCGACGTCCCGGACGCCCCTCGGCGGCGCCGCGCTCGACGACCTCGGCGTGCGATTCCACGACGGCGTGGGCACGCTGCGGATCTGGTCTCAGAACGCCTCATCGATCGAGCTCGTCATCTTCGACGCGACCGATCTCGACTGGGAGACCGCGCAGCTTCCGCTCGAACGCCGACCGGGCGGGGTCTGGGAGGTCACCACCGATCTTCTGCAGCCCGGCACGCGCTACGCGCTGCGCGTCGACGGACCGCACGGCCCCGGCAACACCTTCAACTCCGAGACGCTGCTGCTCGATCCGTACTCCCGCGGCCTCGCCCAGGGAGACGGCTACGAGGAGTGGCGCTCGGTCGTGATCGTCGACGGCTTCGACTGGAACGGCGTGGCGAAGCCGAACATCCCGCTGGATCGCACCGTGATCTACGAGGGGCACCTCAAGGGCATGACCAAGCGTCACCCCGGTGTGCCGCCGGCACTGCACGGCACTTACGCCGGTCTCGCGCATCCCGCGATGATCGAGTACTTCCGCTCGCTCGGGGTCACCGCCATCGAGCTGCTGCCCGTGCACGCCTTCGTACCCGAACCGCGGCTGCTCGAGAAGGGCCTCACCAACTACTGGGGCTACAACACGCTCAGCTTCTTCACCCCGCACACCGCCTACGCCACCGAGGAGGCGCGCAAGGGCGGGCCCGAGGCCGTGCTCGCAGAGTTCAAGGGCATGGTGCGACTGCTGCACGAGGCCGGCCTCGAGGTGATCCTCGACGTCGTCTACAACCACACCAGCGAGGAGGGCCTCGGCGGCCCGCGCTCCAGCTTCCGCGGCATCGACAACGCCCTGTACTACCGGCAGAGCGCCGACGGCGCGTACGTCGACACCACCGGCGTCGGCAACACCGTGAACACGTCCACGGATGCCGCGGCACGCCTTGTCCTGGACTCGCTGCGCTACTGGGCCCAGGAGATGCAGATCGACGGCTTCCGGTTCGACCTCGCCGCGGCGCTCGGCCGTGACGCGAACCACGAGTACACCCGCGAGCACCCGCTGCTGCAGGCGATCGCCGACGACCCTGTGCTGCAGGACGTCAAGCTCATCGCCGAGCCCTGGGACGTGGGCATGGGCGGCTGGCAGACCGGCAACTTCCCCACCGGCTGGAGCGAGTGGAACGACCGGTACCGCGACCGCGCCCGCAACTTCTGGCTCAGCGACATCGACTACGCCCGCCGTGCCTCCGCACCGGTCGGCATCGGCGGCTTCGCCAACCGGCTCGCCGGTTCCGCGAACACCTACAGCGAGGAGCGCGGACCGCTCGCCAGCATCAACTTCGTCACCGCGCACGACGGGTTCACCCTGCACGATCTGGTGTCCTACGACGTCAAGCACAACGAGGCCAACGGCGAGAACAACCACGACGGCGCCGACATGAACCGGTCGTTCAACCACGGCGCGGAGGGGCCGACGGATGATCCGTCGATCCTGTCCGCACGCCGCAAGGCGATGCGCAACCTGATGGGCACTCTGCTGCTCTCGGCCGGCATCCCGATGATCACCGCCGGCGACGAGTTCGGGCGCACGCAGCGCGGCAACAACAACGCGTACTGTCAGGACTCCGCGCTGACCTGGCTGGGCTGGGACCATGAGCCCTGGCAGCAGGACCTTCGCGAGCACGTCGCGCTGCTCACCAGGCTCCGCTCGGAGAATCCCGCCCTGCGTCCGGCGCGATACGCGCGTCTCGGCGAGCATGTGCCTGAGGCCTCGGTCATGGACTGGTTCGACCAGCATGGCGACACGATGGAGGTCGAGCAGTGGAACGACCCCCGCAACCGCACTCTGCAGTACGTCGCCGCCACCGGTGCGGGCAATGACGAGGGCAACCGCATCCTGCTGATCGTGCACGGCACGGAGGCCCCGATCGATGTGCGCCTGCCCGACTCGATCGAAGGCGCGACGGCGTTCGTGTCGCTCTGGTCGAGCGCGGACGAGCGCCCGGACGGCGGCCTGCGCCGCTACTCCCCCGGCGACGTCCTTCCGCTCTCCGGAACGTCGATGCAGCTGTTCCGGATCGAGTGATCCTGCCCTTTCGGACGCCCGCCGTCATGCGGAATCCGAAAGCTACCCGCCGGGCATGGCGGCCTGTACATTCAAGGTGTGGCTGCTCGTTCTGTCTCGACTCCGGCGGTGCTCCGAAGCCCCGCACAGATCCCCGTGCGGCCCGCCGCCGAGCAGGAGGACGCCGCACCCGGCACTCTGATCGGACGCATTCCGCTCTCGGACCCGTCTCCCGCCGCACCGGGAGGCTTCGCGCCCAAGGCCTTCGAGGGCGAGGTGGTGCCCTTCCGCGTCGTCGCTTTCCGCGAGGGACACGACCTCATCGGCGCGCACGTCCGACTGCGCGCGCCCAGTGGCGACGAGAGCCTGCACCGGCTGAGCCCGCAGAACGACGGCACCGACGGGTGGCGGACGCCGATCGCACTCGATGCGGCGGGCGCGTGGTCGTTCCGCTTCGAAGGGTTCTCCGATGACTTCGCCACCTGGGCGCATGCCGCGGAGGTCAAGGCCGAGGCCGGGGTCGACCTCGAGGTCATGAGCATCGCCGGCGCGCAGCTGCTCGCCCGCGCCGCAGGCGAACAGGACAGGCCCGCCGCCGAGCGACGCGCGATCAAGGCCGCGGCGAAGCGATTGAGCGATGCCGACGCCGGCATCCTCGCATCCGTCGCGACGGATGCCGCACTCGCCGCCTTCTTCGCCGCGCGGCCCCTCACGACGCTCGTCACGGCGACCGGGTGGCAGTCGCTCCTCGTCGAGCGGACAGCCGCAGGCGCCGGAGCCTGGTACGAGTTCTTCCCGCGCTCCGAGGGGGCGAAGCGCCGCAAGGACGGCAGCATCGCGAGCGGCACGTTCCGCACCGCGACCAGACGTCTGCCG
>JAITUD010000202.1 GCA_031286555.1 Microbacterium sp.
CGACGAAGGTGGTGATCAGCGGGTCCACGAGGCGGATCCTTCCGGCTGGTTTCGGGAGAACAGGTGCGCGAGCATCCGCTCGGCGGGGTCGGCGACCGCCATCAGGACGATCGCGATCGTGACGGCGAGAAAGGCGGACGTCAGGCGTTGGGCGCCCAGCAGTGTCGCATCCGCACCCGGCGCGAGAGTACCGAGCAGGATGACAGTGCCCGCGATGAACGCGATCGCGAAGGTGGAGCGGCGCTGCAGGGTGTAGGCGACGGTGAACACGGCGCCGACAAAGACGGCGATCAGCACCAGCCAGGGCGGGGCGAGGAGCCCGATGAGCACAGCGGCGATGGCGCCGACCGCGGTCGCGGCGGCGTAGCGCAGCGCCTCGGCGGCCGAGCCGCGACCCGGCACGAACACCAGGCAGAACGCGAGAAGACCCCAGTTGATCCGCCCCATGCCCAGGGCGGGACCGAGGAGCAGCAGGCCGGCGCATCCGATCGCGAGCAGCACCGAGTGCGCGATGGCACGTGCCGTGTCGAGCGGCTGCGGCACCGACGCGATCTTGGCCAGCCGGGCCACACCGATCATGAACGCCGCACCGATCAGTGTGGCCACTGCCACAGTCCAGGCCGAGCCTCCTGCCGGCGGGATCAGGGCGTAGAACACCAGGATCGCCGGGGCGACGGCCACGGCCCTGGCATCCATCCGGGTGATCGGAGCCTGAGCGAGGCAGCACAGCACCACCGCGATCAGCAGCGGCACCGGTCGCGGGCCGATCAGCACGCCGGCCGCAGAGACCACGGCGAACCAGACGGCGCTCGCCGCCTGCATCCCGAGCGGAAGCGAGCGCACCACGGCCGAGCTCAGCACGATGCCCAGGTACAGCGCCTGCGCGGCGAGAGGGCCGGCCAGCAGCCACGCCGCACCGACCGGGACCATCGCGACCACCACGGCCACGGCCGACAGCAGCAGAAGGCGGCGCCCGTCGGCGGGTGCCGCCTCTGAACCGCTCATCGTGCGCTCATCGTCGGCTCAGAGACCGTCCAGCAGCCGGTCGATCTCGGGGAATCGGGTCACGGTCGGGGTCTCGATCAGCTCGCCGCGGGCCGCGACCAGGATCGGCTCGTCGAAGGCGCGGAAGCCGTCCAGAGGATTGCTCTCGAGCAGCACGAGATCGGCCGCCTTGCCCGTCTCGATCGTCCCGGTGACGCCGTCGATCCCGAGCAGCCGCGCGTTCGTCTGCGTCGCCGCGTTCAGCGCGTGCGCGGGGGTCAGTCCGCCGTGCCTGGTGAGGAAGTCGACCTCACGCCAGGTGTTGTAGTGGGTGACGTAGGTGAGCGCCGAATCGGTGCCCATGCCGATCGTCACGTCGTTCGCGAGTGCGTCGGCGATGCCCTGCAGCATCTCCTCCAGGATCATCTCGGCGTTGGCCTTGACGATCTCGTTGACACCGGTCACGCTGCGGTCGAGCTTCACCAGCGGCAGGCACGCCTGCAGCGTGGGGATCAGTGCCGAGCGGCCGTGCAGCGATCGCGGGTTGTCGTTGAACAGCGCGATGATCTCGTCGTTCATGCCCGCGCCGTGCTCTATCGTGTCGACGCCGGCCCGCAGGCAGGCGGCGATGCCCTCCGCACTCTGCGCGTGCGCGGCGACCAGGATGCCGGCGTTGTGCGCCTCCTCGCAGATCGCGAGCATCTCCTCCTCGGTCATCTGCGGACGCCCGGCCTCGCCGATCGCCCTGGCGTCCGTCACCCCGCCGGTCGCGGCGATCTTGATCGCCGCGACGCCCTTGCGCAGGTTGATGCGCACGTTCTTGCGCGCCGTCCACGGGTCGTCGCTGATCAGCGCGATCTGCGGGGCGCCGTGGCCGCCGCTCACCGCGAGCAGCGGACCCGAGGGGTACAGCCGCGGACCGAGATACTTCCCGGCCTCGATCGCGTTGCGGGCGCGGACCACCTCGTAGCGGGCGTCGCCCAGGCTGCGGATGGTGGTCACACCGCTGTTCAGCTGCGTGACGACGTTCTTCTTCGTGCGGGAGTCCAGCAGCGGCCGCCCGAGCGGGCCGTGCATGAACCACGCGACCGCCTGCTCCATGGCCTCGCTGGTCATGAACGCCGGCAACGGCTTGCCGTCGGCGAAGAGGTGCGCGTGCGCATTGATCAGTCCGGGGGTGAGGAAGAGCCCCGCGCCGTCGACCGACCGGTGCCCCGCGGGCACGGTGATCTCGGCGCTCGGGCCGACGGCGGTGATCGTGCCCGTGCCGTCGACGACGACGGTGTGATCCGTCAGGAGCGTGCCCTCGCGATCCCCGGTGACGATGGTCGTGCCGACGACGGCGAACGGTGTGCTCATGACGAATGCTCCTTCACGTACTCAACCGGGACGATGCGTGCTCCGACTCTACTCAGGCCCACCCGAGGCGCACCGCGGCGGCGCCGAGCTGGATGCGGGTGCTCACGCCGGCCGACTCCATGAGCTCGGCGATGCGCCGCTGCACGGTGCGCACCGAGACGCCGAGCTGGTCGGCGATGGCCGGGTCGGTCATGCCCAGCAGCAGCATCGACAGCAGCTCGCGGTCGATGCCGTGCTCGCGGGCGAGCGTGTTGGTGTCGTCGTCGATCAGATGGGTCGCCGCGTCCCAGCACCTCTCGAACATGCCGTTCACCAGGTCGAGGAGGCCGCTCGGCCGCACCAGCAGGCCACCGATCGCGCCCTCATCCGCCTGCGAGAACATCGGCAGCAGCGCGAGCCGTCCGTCGGCGACGATCAGCCGCGTCGGCAGCCCGGACAGCACGCGGATCTCCTCGCCGTGCGCGACGACGGAGCGCGCGGCCTCGATGAAGCCCGGCCGCGCCACGACATCCGGTTCCACCAGCACCCGATACCGCACGCCGCGGGCGAGCGCCTGCGCCTCGGCCTCGTTCTCCTCGGCCGAGACGACGGCCACATCGCGGAGGATGAACACGTCGATCCGGGTGTCCGCCGAGCTCTGCACCTGATGCACGCGCTGCCGCAGGGCGTCGGCGCCCACGACCACATCCACGACATCCGGCGCCACGCGGTGCGCCGCGCCCTCACGGTACAGCTCGGCGAGCGACTCCAGCGTCTCCTGCGCCTGTGCGAGACGGTGCTTCTGCTCGTCCAGCCGCGGCCCGAGCGACAGGCCGGGAGGGGATGCCACGTAGCGGCCCGCATCGGCGGCGCGGCGGGCCGCCAGCCCCTGCTCCTCCAGAGCGCCCAGCACCTGCAGGGTGCGCTCATGAGTGAGACGGGCGGCGACTGCGACCTCGTCGACGGTCGCGGAGGGCACCCCCAGCAGTGCGCGGTACGCCGCGACCTGAAGCTCATCGAGACCGATCGGATCGAGCACAGCGCCTCCTCGAGCGTGCAGCCGCCGGGAGCTGGCGGATCGTCGTCATGGCGTCAGAACGCCACCCATCCAATGATGCCGCTGTGACAGGTTCTTGAGTGCATCCCCAGTGCAGATTCCCCAGCAAGGAAGGACCCAGGAATGTCCACCTCCCCCAGACAGCCGCGGCGCGGGCGCAGAGCCCTCGTCGCCGGCGTCGGAACGATCGCCATCGGCGTCGCCGGTCTCGGCGTCGCTCCGGCGTTCGCCCAGCCGCCGGCGCAGCCGCCCACCTCCCAGCCGAACATCGACGCGTCAGACGGTGAGGAGCACGACATCACGCTCCTCACCGGTGACGTCGTGCACGTCGCCGAAGCGGGCGGGATCACCACGGTCGACGTCGACACCGTGAACCCGGGCGCCGGCTGGCAGAAGATCCAGGCCGGCGACGACCTGCTCGTCGTGCCGGATGCCGCCATGCCGTTCCTCGCGGCCGACTCCATCGACCAGGACCTCTTCAACGTCACCAAGCTGATCGCCGACGGCTACGACGACGCATCCGTCGACGCGATCCCGCTCATCGTCGAGCAGAATCCGAAGCAGCGCTCCGCCCCTGTTCCCGGACTGGAACTCGGCAAGGCCCTGCCCAGCGTCAAGGGCGCCGCCGCCAGCACCGAGAAGGATGCCGCGGAGCAGACCTGGCACGCGCTGACCACCTCGAAGGCTCGGGCGGCGAAGCCCGGCCAGCTCGCCGGCGGCATCACGAAGATCCACCTCGACGGCAAGGTCGCCGCGACCCTCGACTCCAGCGTGCCGTGGATCGGCGCGCCCCAGGCATGGGCGGCCGGGTTCGACGGCGAGGGCGTCACCGTGGCCGTGCTCGACACCGGTGTCGACACCGCCCACCCCGACCTCAAGGACAAGGTCTCTGCGGACTCGAAGAGCTTCGTGCCCGGCGAGGCGTACACCGACGACGTGCAGGGCCACGGCACGCACGTCGTGTCGACCGTGGTCGGCACGGGTGCGGCATCCGACGGCAAGAACCGCGGCGTCGCCGACGGCGCCGACGTGCTGTTCGGAAAGGTGCTCGGCAACGACGGGTACGGTCAGGAGTCCTGGATCATCTCGGGCATGGAGTGGGCGTCGCAGAACGCCCCGATCGTGTCGATGAGCCTCGGCACCCAGGAGCCGTCCGACGGCACCGACGTCATGTCGGAGGCGCTGAACAGCCTGACCGAGCAGAACGGCACACTGTTCATCGTCGCCGCGGGCAACGCCTCGTCGCCCGAGAGCGTCGGCTCGCCCGGCGCTGCCACCGGCGCGCTCACCGTCGGCTCTGTCGACGACCCGTCCGGCGACCTGTCCTGGTTCTCCAGCCAGGGCCCGGTGTTCCGCTCGGGCGCGCTGAAGCCCGACATCGCCGGCCCCGGCAACGATGTCACCGCGGCCCGCTCGTCGATGAGCCCGGGCAGCGGCGACTACGTGTCGATGAGCGGCACGTCGATGGCGACCCCGCACGTCGCGGGCGCCGCCGCCATCCTCAAGCAGCAGCAC
>JAITUD010000240.1 GCA_031286555.1 Microbacterium sp.
GGGCGCCGAGGTGCCGACATCGCCGAAGGATGCCCCGGAAGGCGCCGACCCGCGCGTGCCGTGGGTGGCCCGCGCGGTGTACGACACCACGTACGTCGGCACCGGCAACTGGTCGTTCATCGCCGCGCTCGCCGGCAGTCTCGGCTTCGCCGCCGTGGTGACCCGACTGCCGTCGCTGCGCGTCGCCCGGACGCTGACGGATGCCGGCATCCCGGTGGTCTCGTCGATCCGCTTCGCCGACCGCGCCGAGCTGCCCGGCGCCGACTACGAGGCGCCCACCGGGCACCTCGTCGTGATCCGCGGCTTCACTCCGTCCGGCGACGTCCTGGTCGCCGACCCGGCCAGCCCCGGTGGCCAGGAGGGCCTGCGCACCTATCCGCGCGCGGCTTTCGACACCGCCTGGTCGCGCAGCCGCCGCACGGTGTACCTGGTGGTCCCGCGCGGTCAGCAGCTGCCGGACGCCCCGGGCGATGGCGCCTGGTAGCCGCCGCTCAGACCGTGGCGAGCACAGCCTCGAGCAGGTCGATGCGCTCGGCCAGCGATGTCAGCGAGGCGTGCTCGCCGACCGCGTGAGCGCCGCCGCCGCGCGGCCCGAAGCCGTCGATCGTCGGGATGCCGAGGCTGCCCAGCAGGTTGGCGTCGCCCGCGCCGTCGGCCGGCCGGCCGTCGACGGACTGGCCGATCCGGTGCCCGGCGTCGGCGACCAGCGCGAGCAGGCCCTCATCGGCGGCAGAGGGACTCCACGCCGGGCGGTGGCTGAGCACGATCGTGTCGACGACGGCGCCGGCACGCACCGGGGAGAGCGCGCGCAGCGCACCGAGGACGCGGTTCTCGGTGGCGCCGTCCAGGAAGCGCAGCCCGATCTCGGCCGCCGCCTCGGCCGGCACGACGTTCGCCCGCCCGCCGCCGCTGATCGTCCCGACGTTGCAGAGCACCTCCGACTCCAGCGCGGGGTCGGCCACGACGGCCCGGATCGCCACGAGCTGGTCGACGAGCTCGTCGATCGCCGAGATCCCGGCATCCGGGTCGAGCGCCGCGTGCGCGGCACGGCCGTGCACCTGCACGCGCAGCCGGGTGCTGCCGCGCCGGCCGACCTTCATCGCGCCGTCCGGATGCGGCGACTCGAAGCCGATCGCGCCCGCCACGCCCGCCGCGCACTCCCGCAGCAGGTCCTGGGAGTACGGCGAGCCGATCTCCTCGTCGCTGACCAGGATCGCGCGCACGGCACGGTGTCGGCGGCCCCGCAGCCGTTCCACGGCGGCGATCATCGCGACCAGGCCGCTCTTCATGTCGTAGACGCCGGGACCGCGCACCGCGTCGCCGTCCTGCTGCCACGGCACCTCTCCGCGGAGAGTGCCTCGCGGCCAGACGGTGTCGGTGTGCCCGACCAGCAGCAGCGGGGCCCCGTCGCCATCGACCTCGGCCACGAGGTGCGGACCGGTCTCACTCTCGACCAGGCGCACGGCGGCGCCGGCATCCGTCCACCACTGCGCGAGCACGGCGGTGATCTCGCAAGCGGCGTCGACGTCGGAGGAGGGGGACTCGATCTCGACCAGCCGGCGCAGCCTTGCCAGCACGCGGTCCGCTTCCCGTTCCGTCACGATCGCCCCCTTCGTTGGGTGTTATGAAACATATCGGATGATTGATTCCCCCACGATCCTCCGATATCTTCGACCTTCGGATCAGCATCCAGCGGAATATAGGATACGTATCATGCACGACGCACCGGGGCGACGGTACCACTGCGCGACGCTGCGCAGCCATCCTGAGCTGCACGCCGCCGCCGAACTCTACGCGCGCGTCTTCGACTACGACACCCCCGACCTGCACCTGAACACGAACCTGCTCAGTGCCCTCGTGCGCAACGGCGGCTCGGCTATCGGCGCCAGGACCGACGAGGGCGAGCTGATCGGATTCGCCTACGGCTTCGCCGGCCGCGACCGCGCCGGCGACGAGTTCCACTACTCGCAGGCCGCCGTGGTCGACCCCGCGCACCAGGGCGGCGGCGTCGGGCGAATGCTCAAGAACGCGCAGCGCGACGTCGCCCTTGGCTGGGGTCAGCGACGGATGCGGTGGACCTTCGACCCCTCGCTGGCCCGCAATGCGCACTTCAACTTCAGCGCGCTCGGCGCCGAGGGCATCGGCTACGAGGACGACTACTACGGCCGCCCCGGCACCGACCGCATCGTCGTCGAGTGGGCGCTGGACCGGCACCACGACCCGTACGCCGCGGAACGCGCTCTGCGACCGCCGACCTTCACACCTGATGACTGGGGACGACAGGTCCCGGCCGGAGACGACGCGGTCTGGCTGCCGGTCCCCGCAGAGCCGGGAGACGCCGCCGTGTGCCGCGCTGTGCGCGCAGGGCTCCGCGAGATCGTCACAGACGGTCGCGTGCTGGTCTCGTGCACGAGAATCGACGACAGGACCGCCGCGCACCTCGCGGTGCGCCGCCTCGACGAGGAGGAAGAGTGAGCGTTCAGCATCCCCCCGCCCAGCACCCGCAAGACGAGGACGCCCACGACCGGTCGCTCGTCTCACCCGAGGAGCGCTACGGCGAGCGCATCCGCACCAACGTCTCAGCCGAGGCGCTGCAGGCGCGCGTGATCGAGGCGGAGACCCGCTCGCTGGCGCAGACCTTCGACGAGCTCTCGCGCACCGGCGACGTGCCCCGCGCGGCGACGCTGATCCTCGGCGCGCGGCGCCGGTACATCGGCGGGCAGGGCAAGGCGGCCGCGTACGCCGAACTGCTCGGCGCCGATCTCTCCGCCACGCTCTCGAACGTGTTCCTCGTCGACGGACGTGCGCTCACCCCGCTGACCGTACTCACCGACGTGCGCGCCAGCGACGTGCTCGTGGTGTTCTCGATGCGGCGCTACCGGGAGGACACCGTGCGCTTCGGCGAGCTGTTCCGCGAGGCCGGCGGCCAGCTGGTGGTCATCACCGACAGCGAGGACGCGCCTCTGGCATCCATCGCGTCCGCGCTGATCCGGGTGCACACCGGGTCGGCGTCCTACGCCGACTCCCCCACGTCGGTCGCCGCCGTCTGCCACCTGCTGTCCACGCTGACCACGGCCAGCGCCAAGGGCGCGCGCCGGCGGCTGACGGTGCGCGACCGGTTCGGCAGCGACCTGAGCCTGTACCACCCCGGCCCGCTCTCCGGCCCGGCCGCAGGAGCGGAGCCGCAGGGATGAGGATCGATCGGCTGCGCCTGTTCGAGGTCTCGCTCCCGCTCGTGCACGGATTCCAGACTAGCTCGCACCGCAAAACCGGGCTCGACCACATCCTGATCGAGGCGACGGATGCCGAGGGTCGGGTCGGCTGGGGCGAGATCGCCTCCCCCGCCGATCCGTACTACGGCTCGGAGACCACTGAGACGGCGTGGACGATCGCGCTGCGCCACCTGGTGCCCGCGGCCCTCGGCACCGAGTGGGAGACGCCGGAGCAGCTCGAGACGAGCTGGCGACGGGTGCGCGGCCATGAGTTCGCGAAGGCCGGCTTCTCAGCCGCGGGCTGGGATCTGCACGCCCGTGCCCGGGATCTGTCGCTCGCCGCCGCACTCGGCGGCACCCGCACCGAGGTGGTCGCCGGGGTGTCGCTCGGCATCGAGCCCAGCATCGACGACCTGCTGGTGCAGGTGCAGCGACAGCTGGATGCCGGGTACGGCAGGGTCAAGCTCAAGATCGCCCCGGGCTGGGATGTGGAGCCGGTGCGGGCGGTGCGCGCCGCGCATCCGCAGCTCGACCTGCACGTCGACGCGAACGGCGCCTACCCCGACGACGAGGAGTCCACCGCGGTGTTCCGCGCCCTCGACGACGCGCAGCTGACGATGATCGAGCAGCCCTACGCCCCGCGCGACTTCGTCGCGCACTCCCGGCTGCAGCAGGGTATCGCCACGCCGATCTGCCTCGACGAGTCGGTCGTCGACCTCGGTGATCTGCGCACCATGCTCGCGCTGGACGCGGGCCGCATCCTGAACATCAAGGTGTCGCGGATGGGCGGGCTGTCGGTCGCGCGCGCCGCGCACGACCTGGCGGCGGATGCCGAGGTGCCGGTGTGGTGCGGAGGCATGCACGAGTTCGGGGTGGGCCGGGCGGCCAACGTCGCGATCTCGTCGCTGCCGAACTTCACGCTGCCCTCCGATGTGTCAGGCTCGGACAAGTACTTCGCCCGCGACGTGGTGACCCCTGCGATCTCGGCGCACGAGGGGCGGGTGACCGTGCCCACCGCGCCGGGGATCGGCCACGAGGTCGACCTGGAGTGGGTCGTGCAGAACACCTCGCGCAGCTTCGACACGGACAGGAGCGACGGATGATCCCCGTCATCGACGGCCACAACGATCTCGCCTGGGAGCGCCGCGAGCGCTTCGGGTCGACGACCGCGGGGCTGGACG
>JAITUD010000272.1 GCA_031286555.1 Microbacterium sp.
CTCGACCACCAACCCGGATGCGCTGTACCTTTCGGTGAACCTCGCCGTGACGGATGCCGCGTATGACGGAGTCAGGCCGGTGCTGGCCGATTCGAAGACCGACCTGTACACGGTGAACCCGGACTATCTGGCGGCGAACGCGGATCCGTTCCCGTCTCGCGGTCAGGTCGAGAAGCGCGGGTTCTTCGTGTTCGGTGACGGGCAGAAGAACGCGGAGTTCTCCTCCCCGGATGCCGTGTACGTGACCGTGGACAACGCGGTCACAGGCGCGAAGGCGTCTGCCTCGGTGAAGAAGCAGCCAGGCAGCACGAACCGGCTGACGGTCACGGTGACCGAGACGCACATCGACGGCAGCACCTCGACCGTGTCCGACGCCTTCACGATCAAGAACAACGCGACGGGCGTCTACACCGTGGGCGACTACAGGGTACGTGTCGCGACCAGCGGCAACGACAAGGTGACGTCGGTGCGCATCGTCGAGTGAGTCCCCTACCCTCCCCACCTGTTTCGCGCTACTGTCCCCACAGGGGCACTGCACCGGTTTGGGAGAACCGGTGCGCGCCCCTCACCCGTCTTGATGGTCGGGAAGGGAGCAGTATTGGCCATCGATTTTCGGGGCCTGCTGTCGACCCAGTTGGGAGCGGCGGCGGCAGGCCAAGGGATGCTGCGCGCCGTCACGGTGCGCGGAGTTCTGCTGACCGCGCACCAGGTGCTGCCCGGGGAGTGGGAGTGGAGAGGTACGACCGCTGCTCCGCTGCTGTACAGCGCTCTCGTGCTGCCCACCGATGCCCTGCCGGTTCCGGGCACCGGCAGCGCCGCCGTGTTCGTCCCGTCCACGGCGACGATACGAATCGAGTGGGCGCAGCGGCGTGACGTGCTGGTGGTCTGGCTGCCTGCGTTCGCTCTCGGCGAGGCCGAGCAGCTCACCGGCGGGCGGGTGGTTCCGGTGGCGGAGTCGCGCCTGACCGCGGCCACTCGGGCGTTCGCGACGTCGGCGCTGCGTGCGAAGCAGCCCGAGACCCCGGTGGGCGACTACTCCATGGAGCAGCTGCTGTCGGAGATGGCGCTGGGCGTGCTGCTCGAGTCGCAGGAGCTGGGGATGCTGGGCGAGCGCGCTCGCTCGCTCGTGCAGCGCGCACGGGCGCTGATGCTCGCCCGCCGAGAGGATCCGGAGCTGACCACGGCAGTGATCGCCGCCGAGCTGCACGTGTCTCCACGGCAGCTGCAGCGCGAGTTCGCGCGTGAGGGTTCAAGTCCCTCGGTGGAGCTGCGTCAGATGCGCGCGGCCCTGGCTGAGGCCGTGCTGCGCAGTCCCGCGCACACGATGCTGGGTGTGGTCGAGGTGGCGAAGCTGAGCGGGTTCAACAGCGCCCTGCACCTGCGGCGAGCGCTGCAGGCCTGCGGACTGTCGACTCCGCGCGAGTTGCGCGCCGAGGCGCTGCTGCTCGCGGCCGGCGCCGACCGGCTGCTGAACGAGGCGCAGAAAACGACGGGCTTGGATCATCTGACGACGATATGAGCCCGCGAAATTCCGGTATCCCGGATTCTTGACGCGAGACAACCCAGTGTCTCAAGGGGAATCAGCGGAGGCCGTGTCCGACGGCCGCGCAATCACACGCCGGGAGGGCGCAGTGGAGGAGAACACCACTAGCGGAGGTCTTGACCGCCGCACAATCATCAAGGGCGCAGCGTGGTCGCTGCCCGTCGTCGCCGTCGCGGCGGCCGTGCCCATGGCTTCTGCGTCGGTCGCTGGCGCAACCCTCGCATGGGGCCCGAGCTCGGGACAGCTGTTGTCGCTTGCGCTGCTGAACGGCGCGCCTTCCGGCGGGGCGGTTGTCAACGTCAACGTGTTGCCCAACGGCGCGAACTACTTCACGGTGAACAACACGACGGCGGGTGCCGTCGAGGGCCCGCTGACCGGCCACGTGTCTGTGAAGTGGGCCAGCGGCCTCCCGCTGCTGAGCGTTAAGGGATACGGTGTGTACGCCGTCGATGGCAGCACAGCGGCGGTTACGAACCGCACGGAGACCGCCCGCGGAATCGGCGGACTCATCAACACGTATGAGACCGAGCAGGACATCGTCGTCTCTCAGAGCATTCCGGGTAGCACGTCGGTCAACATCCCGATCACGTGGGGACTCACCCAGAACGGTTCCCTGGGTGTGAGCGTGCTCGTTTCGTACACGGCCACTCTCACGCTGCGTGACAAGAACGGCGTTGTGATCGGTTCGGCGCAGACGACCGGACTCCAGGTCCCGGTCGGTCTCAACATCCTCTGACAAGGACTTCAGGCGGGGTGAGTCGCGACGCGACTTGCCCCGCCTTCTTGTTGCATGCTGAGGAGAACGAACCTCAGGTGGCGATTCACTCGGCCGGATGCCGCTCCCGCCACCACTCCCAGACGACCACACCGACCAGGCCGAGACATGCCCCGGCTGTGTTCGCGATGATGTCATCAATGCTCGGCCCGCGGGTCGTATAGAACAGACCTTGCACTGACTCGATGGTCAGCGTGATCAGCAGTGCTACCGGCATGACGAGGTAGCGAAGCTTCGGAAGCAGCAGTGCCATGCCGGCACCGAGCGGCACGAATAGCAGAATGTTGAGCCCGAATTCGATCCGCACGCCGGTGAGCCCGGGCATGACCTTCTTGATCACGTCGATCAGCCCGATGATGCCGATCTGCGCCGGATGCGGCCAGAACACGATGATCGCCACGCCGACCCCGTAGATGATCAGCCAGGTCGACAGCCGATGCCAGCGGGATGCCGGTTCAGGCGCATCCGCGATCTCGGCGTCTGCCATGTTGTCGAGCCCCAGCTCAGACATCGCCGCGTCGAGTCGCGGGTCGGCACTCGAAGGCCGGGCGGGAGCCGCCGGCGGTGGAGGCGGAGCAGAGGGCAGTGGCGGGCGGGGCGGCACTACGAACTCTGGCTGATCCATCACTTCCCCTCCCCCTGCACAGCATAGTTGCGGGCGCCGCGGGAAGTTCTTTCCTTCAGGGACGCCCCATGCCGTAGTAGGCAAAGCCTGCGGCACGCCACTCCTCGGGGTCCCAGCAGTTGCGCCCGTCGACCACGATCCGCCCGTCCATCAACGACGCCGCGTGCCCGGCTTCCAACTGCCGCCGGTACTCGTCCCACTCGGTGACGAGCAGCACGAGCTCGGCGCCCTGCAGCGCCTCGTCACGGTCGCGCACGTAGCTCAACTGCGGGCTGATCCGCCGGGCGTTGTCGATGGCCTGCGGGTCGGTGACGGTCACTCGCGCGCCGAGCCCATGTAGGCGCGTCGCGACATCCAATGCAGGAGAGTCGCGCACGTCGTCGCTGTGGGGTTTGAAGGCTGCGCCGAGCACGGTGATCCGCCTGTCGAAGACGGACCCGCCCAGGGCATCCGTGACGATCTGCACGGCGCGGTCGCGCCGCCGCAGGTTGATGTCGTCGACTTCGTGCAGGAACGCCACGGACTTGCC
>JAITUD010000112.1 GCA_031286555.1 Microbacterium sp.
GCAGCACTGGTTCCCCACCAAGAGCGCCATGCTGCTGGCCGCGATGGATCGCATCGGCGGCATCGCCGACGACGCGCACCGGCACGCGGTCGTGGCGGACGATCCGGCCGAGCGTCTGCGCCAGACCGTCGCACTGCTGGTGCCGACCGATCGTGAGAGCAGGGTCAGCAGGGTCTGGCTGGCGTTCGCGGCGCAGGCAGTCGCCGACGACGAGGTGCGCGCACGGTACGAGCAGCTCTGGTCCGGCATCCAGCGCGGTCTCGCCGGCCGGCTCGCCGCGGCCGCGCCGCAGGCCACGGCCGCGGCGATCGACGACGCGGCAGCCGAGCTGCTCGCCCTGAGCGACGGCCTCGCCGTCGCCGTGCTCGACGAACCGGGACGGATGCCGGCGGAGCGGGCGCGCGCGATCGTGCTGCGCCGCACCGACGAGATCGTGACTGCCCTTCTCGGCTGAGCACTCCCCCGCTACGCTGTGCCCGGGGAGCGGTGGCGGTGCACTGGAGCGCCCGTGCCGGTTCGATCGACGACGAGAGGACGCACCATGCAGACCCCTGACCCGGCCGCGACAGAGGAGTCCGTGGCATCCTCCGAGGGCATCGAGGCCTACGGCTACACGCAGGAGCTCAGCCGCTCGCTGAAGTTCTCCGATCTGCTCATCTACGGGCTGATCTTCATGGTTCCGATCGCGCCTTTCGCGATCTTCGGCAGCGTCTTCTCGCAGTCCGGCGGCATGGTCGCCCTGTCGTACCTGATCGCGATGATCGCGATGATGTTCTCCGCCAATTCCTACGCGCAGATGGCGCAGGCCTTCCCGATGAGCGGCTCGGTGTTCACCTACGTCGGGCGCGGCGTGCACCGCTCGGCGGGGTTCGTTGCCGGCTGGATGATCCTGCTGGACTACATCCTGGTGCCGGCGCTGCTGTACCTCGCCGCCGCCATGGCGATGGCGAGCTTCGTGCCCGGCGTCCCGCTCTGGGTCTGGCTGCTCGGCTTCGTCGTGCTGAACACGGTGATCAACTACCTCGGCATCACGATGACGGCGCTCGTCAACAAGTGGATGCTCGTCGCCGAGCTCATCGTGCTGGCGATCTTCCTCGTGGTCGGCGTGGTCGCGATCGCGCAGGGACGGGGGCAGTTCAGCTTCGACGCGTTCTTCAACCCGGCGACCTTCAACGCCATGATCGTCTTCGGTGCGGCATCCCTCGCCGTGCTGTCGTTCCTCGGGTTCGACGCGATCTCGACCCTCGCCGAGGAGAACGCCGGCACCAGCCGGCAGCTGGCACGGTCGATGGTGTTCGCCCTGCTGCTGGTGGGTGTGCTGTTCATCGTGCAGACCTGGATGGCGTCGATGCTCGTCGAAGACCCGGCGGCGCTGATCGCCGACGGCGATCCGGCCGGCACGGCCTTCTACGACGCCGCGGGCAACGCCGGCGGTCCGTGGCTGGCGACCCTGACCGCGATCTCGACGGCGATCGCCTGGGGATTCGCCGACGCGCTCGTCGCGCAGGCCGCGACCAGCCGTCTGCTGTTCGCGATGTCTCGCGACCGCCAGCTGCCGGCCTTCCTCAGCCGCGTGAACCCGAAGCACAAGGTGCCGACGAACGCGATCTTCCTGGTCGCCGGGATCTCGCTGGCCGTCGGCCTGCCGCTGACGTTCCTGCCCGACGGGCTGGCCACGATCGCGTCGCTGGTGAACTTCGGCGCACTGACCTCGTTCCTCATGCTGAACGTGGCCGTGGTGTGGTGGTTCCTGGTGAAGAAGCACTCCCGCCGCTGGTTCGTGCACCTGGTGCTGCCGACGCTCGGCTTCGCGGTGCTCGTGATCGTGGTGTGGAACGCACAGGTCGCCGCGCAGACGCTCGGCTTCGTCTGGCTCGGGATCGGCATCGTGCTCGCCGTGGTGCTGGGGCTAACCGGCAGGCTGAAGAAGCACGACCCGCTCGCCGTCTTCGACACCGGACTCGACCAGGAGGATGCCCGATGACCGTCCACTCCTTCCGCCCGACGGCGGATCAATACAACTACGTGTTCGGCGGCGTCGAGCCGCAGCTCTCGATCCACCCCGGCGACGTGGTCGAGCTGAGCACCGAGGACTGCTTCAACGGCCGCGTCACCTCCCCGGACCAGAGGCCGAGCGAGGTGTGCGACTTCAACGAGCTGAACCCGGTCTCCGGCCCGTTCCACGTCGAGGGCGCAGAGCCCGGCGATCTGCTCGCGGTGCACTTCATCGACATCCGCCCGTCACGCGGTCACGCGATCTCGGCGGCGTTCCCGCTGTTCGGCGCACTGACCTCGACGCATGAGACGGCGACGCTGCAGGATCCGCTCGAGGAGCGGGTGTGGTTCTACGACATCGACCTGGAGCGGTGGACGGCCACGTACCGCGCACGCAACTCCGATTTCGTGCTCGACCTGCCGCTCGACCCGATGCACGGCGTCGTCGGCGTCGCCCCCGCCGGCGGCGAGGTGCGGCTGGTCGTGACCCCGTCGAAGCACGGCGGCAACATGGACTCGCCCGAGGTGCGCGCCGGCACCACCGTCTACCTGCCGGTGAACGTCGCGGGTGCGATGCTCGCGATCGGCGACGGGCATGCCCGGCAGGGCGAGGGAGAGGTGATCGGCACGGGTCTGGAGTGCGCGATGGACTCGGTCATCGCGGTCGACCTGATCAAGGGCGGGGCACCGGACTGGCCCCGATTCGAGGACGACGAGCACATCATGAGCACCGGGTCGGTGCGCCCGCTCGAGGATGCCTACCGGATCAGCCAGAAGGACCTCGTCGACTGGACGTCTTCGCTGACCGGGCTGGATGCGCTGGACGCGCTCCAGCTGGTCAGCCAGCTGGGCCTCGCACCGGCCGCCAACGTCTGCGACCCGAACTACACCATGGTGGCGAAGCTTCCGAAGTGGGCGCTGCGCAACGCCGAGGCCTATGGCGGCGCGCACCGCCGCCTGCGCGCGACCGCCGAGGAGTACCGCGCGGCACGGTGATCCCGGGGGTTGACCGTCGCGCATCCCTCCGCTTACGATGTCCATTGGTCAGAACTGGCCTTCCATATCCTGGAACTCGATGAAGAGAGGAGCGTCATGCCGCACATCGATGCCGCCGCCTCCTCCTCCGAGCGCCCCTTCGCGTGGGGCAACTGGTACGCACACGGCGCCTGAACAGGCCCGGAATCCCCGCGATTCCGAGGCCTCCACCCCTGCGCCGAAGCGGCGTAGACTCACCGCATCCGCGCGCGCCGTCTGATCAGCCCGCCGGAGCGGGAACCTCGGGATCTCCAGATGGCACGTCAGGACGTGCCGCCAGAGCGCTTCGGCGCAGAACCTGAGGAGACACAGGATGACCGACATCGCTGTCACCGTTCCCGCCGTCACGGTGAACGGGCAGAGCCGCCCGCTGGACCGGGTCGCGACTCATGCGACGGCACTGGACTGGCTGCGCGAGACGGGCCTGTCCGGAAGCAAGGAGGGCTGTGCCGAGGGCGAGTGCGGCGCGTGCGCGATGCTGCTCGCGACGCCGGATGCCGCGGGCGGCACCACCTGGACCCCCGTGAACGCCTGCCTGGTGCCGGTGTACGCGCTGGACGGACAGGAGATCGTCACCGCCGAGGGACTCGGCACGGTGGACGACCTGCACCCCGTGCAGGAGAAGCTCGCCGAGGCGGGCGGTTCGCAGTGCGGCTACTGCACGCCCGGCTTCGCCTGCTCGATGGCCGGCGAGTACTACCGCGCCGACCGGAACGGCGTCGACAGGGCCGTGCCGAGGGCGGATGCCGCCGAGGCCTGCCCGGTGCACGACGACGCAGAGCACGGCCCGAACGGCTTCGACCTGCACGCCCTGAGCGGCAACCTGTGCCGGTGCACCGGCTACCGCCCGATCCGGGATGCCGCATACACGCTGGGCTTCCCCGAGGCGGATGACCCGCTGCAGCAGCGCCTCGCCGAGCCGGCTCCGGTCGCGATCGCGACCGATGCCGTCGTGGACGGCGCCCGCTTCCTGCGCCCCGCGAGCCTCGCCGAGGCTCTGCAGGTGCTGCGTGAGGAGCCCACCGCTCTCGTGGTCGCCGGCTCCACCGACTGGGGCGTCGAGGTGAACATCCGCGGCAGCCGCGCCCCGTTCGTCGTCGCGATCGACCAGCTCGAAGAACTGCGCGCCCTGACCGAGACCGACGAGTACGTCGAGATCGGCGCGGCCCTGCCGCTGTCCGAGGTGGAGCGCCGGCTGGACGGCCGAATCCCGCTGCTGGCCCAGCTGTTCCCGCAGTTCGCCTCGCGTCTGATCCGCAACCGCGGCACGTTCGGCGGCAACCTCGGCACCGGATCGCCGATCGGCGACACCCCGCCGGCGCTTCTGGCCCTGGGCGCGCGCCTCGTGCTGGCATCCGCAGACGGCGAGCGCGAGGTCGACCTCGCGGAGTACTTCACCGGTTACCGCCAGTCGGTACGCGCGAAGGACGAGCTGATCACTGCCGTGCGCATCCCGCTGCCGCTGGCGAAGACCACCGCCTTCCACAAGATCGCCAAGCGCCGCTTCGACGACATCTCCTCGGTCGCGATCGGCTTCGCCCTCGACATCGACGGCGGCGTCGTGACCGCCGCGCGCATCGGACTGGGCGGCGTCGCCGCCACGCCGATCCGCGCCTATGCCACCGAGCAGGCCCTGATCGGCAGGCCGTGGGATCTCACCACGGTCAAGGCGGCATCCGCCGTGCTGCGGGGAGAGGGAACCCCGATGTCCGACCACCGCGCCAGCTCCGACTACCGGTCCCACATGCTGGGCACCGCACTTCTGAAGTTCTACAGCCAGACCGTCATCGCATCGAAGGAGGTGTCGGCATGAGCGCTCTCGCCGACCGCCCCGAGAATCCCGTCGTCGGCCGGAGGGCCGCTCATGAGAGCGCCGCCCTGCACGTCACGGGAGCGGCGATGTACACCGACGACGTCGCCGAGCTGACCGCCGGTGTGCTCACCGCCTGGCCCGTGCAGTCGACGAACGCGCATGCGCGGGTCACGGTCGACGTCTCCGGCGCCTACGACGTGCCGGGTGTCGTCCGCGTGCTCACCGCCGACGACGTGCCGGGTCTGAACGATGCCGGCATCCGCAACGATGAGCCGCTGTTCCCCAGCGAGGCCATGTTCTACGGCCACGCGCTGGTCTGGGTGCTGGGAGAGACGCAGGAGGCCGCGCGCCTCGGCGCGGCCGCCGTCACCGTCGAGTACGAGCCGCTGCCCTCGCTGATCACCGTGCAGGATGCTCTGCAGGCGCAGTCCTTCCAGGGCACTCCGCGCACCGTGCAGCGCGGCGACGCTGCCGCCGGACTCGCCGCATCCGCGCACGTCTTCGAGGGCGTGACCGAGTTCGGCGGCCAGGAGCACTTCTATCTCGAGACCCACGCCTCGTTCGCCGTCCGCGACTCCGAGGGGCAGTACTTCATCCAGTGCTCCACGCAGCACCCCACCGAGACGCAGGATCTGGTCTCGCACGTGCTCGGGATCCCGGCGAACGAGATCACCGTGCAGTGCCTGCGCATGGGCGGCGGCTTCGGCGGCAAGGAGATGCAGCCGCACGGGTTCGCCGCGATCGCGGCACTGGGCGCGAAGCTCACCGGACGCCCTGTGCGCCTGCGCCTGAACCGCACGCAGGACATCACGATGACCGGCAAGCGGCACCCCTTCCACATCGCGTGGAAGGTCGGCTTCGACGGCGACGGCCTGCTGCAGGCCCTCGATGCGACCCTGACCTGCGACGGCGGCTGGTCGATCGACCTGTCGGAGCCGGTGCTGGGCCGCGCGCTCTGCCACCTGGACAACTCCTACTGGATCCCGAACGTGCACGCCTACGGGCAGATCGTGAAGACGAACAAGACCTCCAACACCGCGTACCGCGGCTTCGGCGGGCCGCAGGGCGTCTTCCTCATCGAGGACATCCTGGGCCGGGTCGCGCCGACCCTCGGCATCGATCCGCTCGAGCTGCGCCGGCGCAACTTCTACAAGCCGGGCCAGAGCACCCCCTACGGCCAGCTCATCAAGGATGCCGACCGCCTGGAGACCATCTGGGGCCAGCTCTCGGATGAGGCCGACGTGGCAGCACGCCGTGACGAGATCCGCGCGTTCAACGCCGCGAGCCCGCACGTGAAGCGCGCCCTGTCGATGACGCCGATCAAGTTCGGCATCTCGTTCAACTTCGCCGCCTTCAACCAGGCAGGCGCCCTCGTGCACGTCTACAAGGACGGCTCGATCCTCGTCAACCACGGCGGCACCGAGATGGGCCAGGGTCTGCACACGAAGATGCTGCAGGTCGCCGCGACCGCGTTGGGGGTCGAGCTGGATCAGGTGCGCCTCGCCCCGACTCGCACCGACAAGGTGCCGAACACCTCCGCCACCGCGGCATCCTCCGGTGCCGACCTCAACGGCGGCGCGGTGAAGAACGCCTGCGAGCAGATCCGCGATCGGCTCGCGAAGGTCGCCGGGCGCATGCTCGGCGTCGACGAGCGCGACGTGCGCTTCGGCGGCGGCTTCGTGACCGCTCTCGGCGCACCGGTCAACCGCGTCTCCTGGGGCGAGGTCGTCAAGGCGGCCTACTTCCAGCGCGTGCAGCTGTTCGCGGCGGGCTACTACCGCACCGAGGGCCTGCACTGGAACCCGGAGATCATGCAGGGCTCGCCGTTCAAGTACTTCGCCTACGGCGCGGCGGCCACCGAGGTCGAGGTGGACGAGTTCACCGGCGCCTACCGGGTGCGCAGGGTCGACATCGTGCACGACGTGGGCGACTCGCTCTCGCCGATGCTCGACATCGGACAGATCGAGGGCGCCTATGTGCAGGGCGTGGGCTGGCTCACGCTCGAGGAGCTGCGCTGGGACGAGAGCTCGGGCCCGCACCGCGGCCGCCTGCAGACCCAGTCCGCATCCACGTACAAGCTGCCCAGCTTCTCGGAGATGCCGGAGGAGTTCCACGTGCGCCTGTTCCAGAATGCCAGGGAGGAGGGCGCCGTCTACGGCTCGAAGGCCGTCGGCGAGCCGCCGTTCATGCTCGCGTTCAGCGCTCGCGAGGCCATCCGTGACGCCGTGGCGGCCTTCGGCGCCGTCGGCCACTCGGTCGAACTGGGATCGCCGGCCACTCCCGAGGCGGTGTTCTGGGCGGTCGAGGCCGCCCGCGCCGCCGCCGATGAGGCATCCGACGACGCTCAGGTCGCGGAAGATGTCGCTCTGACTCGCGTATAGCGACGGAAACTGCGACCCGAGCGAGAAGACAGACGAACCATGGACTGGTTGGACGCCCTGCGCGAGCTGCGTGAGGACCGCATCCCCGCGGTGATCGTCACGCTCGCCATGGTGCGCGGGCACGCGCCCCGCAACGGCGGCGCGAAGATGGTCGTCTCGCCGGACCGGATGTTCGGCACGATCGGCGGCGGGAACCTCGAGGCGACCGCCGCCGACCGTGCCCGCGCCATGCTGGCCGCGGGCACCGCCGAGCCCGAGCTGCTCACGCTCACGCTGAGCGACAGGGCGACGACCGAGTACGGCGTGCAGTGCTGCGGAGGAGAGGTCACCATCATGCTGGAACCCGTCCGCGTCGTGCCGACGGTGGCCGTCTTCGGCCTCGGGCACGTCGGCGTCGAGCTCGCCCGCATCCTGTCCCGGCACGAGCTCGACCTGCACCTGATCGACTCCCGCGCCGAGATGCTGGATGCCGCGCGGCTCGAGCCCGTGCGCACCGGCGCCGTCGCCCGGGTACGGGTGCACCACTCGCCCGTCCCGGAGGCGGCGCTGGCCGAGATCCCGGCCGGAGCGCACGTGCTGGTCATGACGCACGACCACGTCGAGGATCTCGCGATCGTCGATCAGGCCCTGCGAGCGGATGCTCCGGCCTCGATCGGCCTGATCGGATCGGCCTCGAAGTGGGCCAGGTTCCGCAAGAAGCTCGGCGAGGCCGGGCACTCCCCCGCCGACCTGGAACGGGTCACCACGCCGATCGGCATTCCCGAGGTCTCCGGAAAGCAGCCCGCGGTCATCGCCGTGAGCGTCGCGGCGCGAATTCTGCAATTGATCGAGGAGGCCGCGCCCGCGGCATCCGCCTGAATTCTTTTCCGGCATTTCCCGCAGCGAATTCCGCTGCGGGATATTCGCGTTTTCATTCACGCGCGGAAAGCACGCGCAGATAAAGAAGACCCGCCCCCTTTCGGGAGCGGGTCTTCTTTCTGCGATATCCCGGATCAGCCCCCGAGCATCGTCTCGATCGGACCGCGGACGAAGTAGAGCGCGAAGCCCGCCGCGACGACCCACATCAGCCAGTGCACCTTGCGGGCACGGCCGGACAGCGCGTTGACCAGCGCCCACGAGATGAACCCGATGCCGATGCCGTTGGCGATCGAGTACGTCAGCGGCATCGTGACGATCGTGAGGAACGCCGGCAGCGCCACCGCGAACTTGTCGAACTTGATCTCGCGGATCTGCGCCATCATCATCGCGCCGACCACGACCAGCGCGGCCGAGCCGACCTCGATCGGCACCACGAGCGTCAGCGGCGTGAGGAACATCGACAGCAGGAACAGCACACCCACGACGAGTGACGCGACGCCGGAGCGCGCTCCCTCACCGATGCCGGAGGCGCTGTCGACGTAGACCGTGTTCGACGAGGTCGAGGTCATACCGCCGGCGACGGCGCCGAAGCCCTCGACGACGAACGCGGAGCGCAGGCGCGGGAACGTGCCGTCCTTGTAGGCCAGGCCGGCGTTCTTCGCGAGGCCGGTCATGGTGCCCATCGCATCGAAGAAGTTCGAGAACACCAGGGTGAACACGAGCATCGTGGCCGACAGCGCGCCCACGCGGCCGAAGGCCCCGAACAGGTCGAACTGGCCGATCAGCCCGAAGTCGGGGATCGTCACCCACGAGCTGGGCAGCTCGGGAATCGTCATGTGCCAGCCGTTCGGATCCTTCACCGAGGGGCCGAGGTGCAGCACAGACTGGGCGATCAGGGCCACGATCGTGGTGGCCACGATTCCGATCAGGATCCCGCCGGGCACCTTGCGCGCGACGAGGATGCCGATCAGCACGAGGCCCAGCAGGAAGATCAGCGTCGGGACGGAGGTGATCGATCCGCCCGCGCCCAGCTGCACCGGCGGCGCACCGGGAGGGCCCGCCGTGACGAAGCCCGAGTCCACGAAGCCGATGAACGCGATGAACAGGCCGATGCCGACGGTGATCGCCGCCTTCAGCGCCTGCGGCACGGCCTTGAAGATCGCGGTCCGGATGCCGGTGGCACCGAAGACCACGATCAGGATGCCGTTGATCACGACCAGGCCCATGTCCTCCTGCCAGGTGACCTGTCCGACGACGGACACGGCCAGGAAGGAGTTGATGCCGAGGCCCGCGGCGAGTGCGAACGGCAGCCGCGCGATCACGCCGAACAGGATCGTCATGACGCCTGCGGTGAGGCCGGTGGCTGCACCGATCTGCGCCGCGTCGAGCGCGTTCCCGGCGACGTCGTCGACGCCGCCGAGGATCAGCGGGTTCAGGATCACGATGTACGCCATCGTCACGAAGGTGACGATGCCGCCTCGGATCTCACGACCCAGCGTGGATCCTCGGCGGGTGATCTCGAAGAAGCGGTCGAAGGCGCTCTTCGGTTCGGCGTCGACCGTGGCGGTAGCACCGGTGGACAGGGGTGGCAGCTCCTCCTCGCTGCGGGTGAAGAGGCCCGTCGCGTCGTTGCCGGCGACGGCATTCGACGACGTGTCGGGCGCGGATGGGCGTGTGGAAGCAGGGCGTTCTGAAGACATCATCGGCTCCGGGTTGTCAGTACGTTTCGGTTACGCGTCAGTACTCGACGCGGTGGTGGGGTCGCGCGTCAGTACTCGACGCGGGTGGTGGTGAGGTTCCACTCGGTGAAGGGCGCGACGCGCTCTGCCGGCGGCAGCGGCTCCTGAGCGACGGGCAGGATCTCGCGATCCGCCGCGTCGCCCTCGAAGTAGCGGTAGAACACGGCGTCGTCGAAGCCGCCGTCGGCGGCGTCGTCACGGCTGGCCGCGAAGTAGACCCGATCCAGGCGAGCCCACAGCGACGTCGCGAGGCACATCGGGCAGGGCTCGCAGCTCGTGTAGAGGGTTGCTCCGGAGAGGTCGAAGGTGCCGAGTCCCTGGCAGGCGTTCCGTATCGCGGTGACCTCGGCGTGCGCCGACGGATCGAGGTTGGCGGTGACCCGGTTGACGCCCTCGAAGACCCGCCCGTCCGCCGTGACGACGATGGCCCCGAACGGGCCGCCCTCGTTGCGGACGTTGTCGACGGCTATGCGAACCGCCTGGGCGAGGTACTCCGCCGGCGTCTGCTGCGTGGCGGAATCGGATATAGCGGTGCTGTGCACGGAAAGCTCCCTTGCTGTCGTCGCAGTGATACGGCTTATCGGGTCGGACCCGGATCGGGTCGTTCCACGAGATATACGTCGAACCGCTAGGTTGTGCTTCTTCGCCGGGCGCTTTTCGTGAGCGCGGCGGCTTGAAGAGCATAACAATCGATTCCCGCTCCGTCCAGCAATTTCGAAAGTCAATTACCGCATCGCGGTATTTCATTTTGTGCTTCCGCATCTGCGGCGCTACAGTCGCTCTCATGACGCATTTTCGGATCGCTGAGGCGGCGACCCTGCTCGGAGTGAGCGATGACACCGTGCGGCGCTGGGTGCGCGACGGACTGCTCACCGTGTCGCACGACGAGGCCGGGCGGCAGGTCGTGCCCGGCGACGAACTGGCGGCGCACGCGCAGTGGCTGGCCAGCGCGGCCAGCGAGGACGGGGACCGGCGGCTCAGCGCGCGCAACAGGTTCGTCGGGCTCGTCACCCGGGTCGAGATCGAAGGGCTGATGGCCCAGGTCGAGCTGCAGTGCGGGCCGTTCCGCGTGGTCTCGCTGATGTCGGCCGAGGCCGCCCGCGATCTGCGTCTCGAGGTCGGGGATCGCGGCGTCGCGATAGCCAAGGCCACCACCGTCATCATCGAAGCCACCACCAAGGAGACCCCGTGAACATCCGCCGCACCGGCATCCTCGCCGCCGCCGTCGCCGCCGTCCTGCTGCTCGCCGGATGCTCCGGCACGCCCGCATCCGACCCCACGCCGACCCGGTCCGAGGACACGCTCACCGGCGAGCTGACGGTCTACGCCGCGGCATCCCTGTCGGGTGCCTTCGACGAGCTCGCGAAGGAGTTCACCGCCGCGCACCCGGGCGTGACCGTGAAGCCGATCAACTACGACGGTTCGTCGGTGCTCGCCACCCAGCTGATCGGCGGCGCGCCCGCCGACGTGTTCGCCTCGGCCGACGAGAAGAACATGGCGAAGGTCACGGATGCCGGGCTCGCCGCAGACCCGGTGGACTTCGCCGCGAACGTCATGCAGATCGTGACGGCGCCGGGCAACCCGAAGGGCATCACCGATCTCGCGTCGCTGACCGCGAAGGACCTCACGGTCGTGCTGTGCGCGCCGGAGGTGCCCTGCGGCAGTGCGTCGCAGACGCTGCTGAAGAACGCCGGCGTGACGCTGACGCCCGCGAGCGAGGAGCAGAACGTCACCGCTGTGCTCACCAAGGTCAAGAGCGGCGAGGCGGATGCCGGACTCGTGTACGTGACCGACGTCAAGGCCGCCGGCGACGCCGTCGCCGGCATCGACATCGAGGGGGCGGATGCCGCCACCAACGTCTACCCGATCGCCGCGCTGAAGGACGCGCCGAACGCCGATGCGGCCGCCGCCTTCGTCGACTTCGTCACCGGCGACAAGGGCCGCGCGGTGCTTGCGGAGTTCGGGTTCCAGGCGCCGTGAGTCGGACGCCCGGCACCCGCATGCCGGCCTGGCTGATCGCTCCGGCGGCACTGGGCACGGCACTGCTCGTGCTGCCGTTCGTCGCTCTGCTTGCCCGGCTGGACTGGGCCGGCGTGCCGGCCGCGATCACGTCGGATGCCGCGCTGCAGGCGCTCGGACTGTCGCTCGGCACCGCGGCGATCGCGACCGCGCTGTGCCTCCTGCTCGGTGTTCCGCTCGCGATGCTGATCGCCCGCGCGCCGGGCTGGCTGGCCGCGGTGCTGCGCACCCTGACCACACTGCCGCTCGTGCTGCCGCC
>JAITUD010000263.1 GCA_031286555.1 Microbacterium sp.
GAGCCGGCGGGGTGCAGAACCCGGTAGCCTTGAACGGCAAGCGCGGGTGGGAATGAATCCTCTTTCGTGCCGGAGCATGACGCTCCGGAGCCCGCAGAAGTCTACCAGAAGGCACCCCGCAGTGACGAGTCCTGCCCAGGACCAGCCCCAGCACCACCACGACGACGAGCGTCACGAGCGCTGGGCGCAGCAGGAAGAGGCGGCGACGGCCGCCACCCGCGACATCGCGGATGTCCCGGCGGTGGAGGTCATCACGACCGCGGCCGTGCACCTCATGAGCGCCGCCGCGGTGAAGGTCGGTCTGGCCGACGACCCCGACTCGCAGCTCGATCTCGATGAGGCCCGCAAGCTCATCAATGCCCTCGCCGGGCTCATCACGGCCGGCGCTCCCGAGATCAGCGACATGCATGCCCGCTCGCTGCGCGACGGGCTGCGGTCCCTTCAGCTCGCCTTCCGCGAGGCCTCCTCCGTGCCCGACCCGATCGGCAAGGGCCCCGGCGAGAAGTGGACCGGGCCGGTCAACTGAGTCCGGGGGTCGGCGGCTGGGAGGTTCCCTTTCGGCCGCCTCACGCCTCTGTCTGACTTTCGAGAGGGAGTGTGGGGCCCGTGCGTCCGTAGCGGGCGAGCAGATGCCAGACGCGCTTGAGCGTCTGCGGATCGTGACGGCCGGACCGCACCGCCGCGCCGACGACGTCCGGGGTCAGTTCCGCCCCCAACTGCTGGGCCAGCCCCTTCGGCACGGGACCCCGATAGTCCTCGTCGAGGTCGGCGGTGTGCACACGGAATCCCGGGTGGAACTCGACGGCGCAGCCCAGTCGCTCCGCGGCATCCTGCACCTCGGTTCCTCGGAAGCACGGGTCGAGCACGATCGCCTCGACATCGGTCGCGAAGCGGATGCCGCCGTGCACATGCGCCTCGACGTACCTGTCGAGCAGGTCGAGGTCGTCCGCCCGCATCCGCGCGACGAGCGTGTCCACGCCGTCCTCCTCGACGACGCCCTCCGGCTCGAAGACCGAATCCGGGTAGCAGAAGGTGGTCCGCGCGGTGACCTCCGGGCGCAGCCGGAGGTGAGCCGACCCGAACCGCGTCGCCGGTCCGTAGGGGTCGCCGAGGACGAGTGCGCCGTACGCCGGACGCGCCTCGGCAGGACGGCCGTCGTACCGTCCGGAGAACAGGCGGCTCTCCCAACGCCAGCGGTCCCCGCCTGGGCGAGCCGTCAGTCCGCCGTTCGACGTCCCGGTCTCGAACTGCGAGCGATACCTCCCGGCATCCCCCATGGCGCCGATCACCGTGCCGCCGTGGAACGGCCAGTCCGGGTGGAAGTGGAGCGCGACGATCTGCGGCATCCTCCGACTCTAGGTGCGCGCGGCCGGCGCGATCAGATGCGTCTCAGGAGGCGGCGCGAGTGAGCTTGACGCTCAGCGAGTCCACGAGCACCGCGATGCGATCGTCGGCGGACCAGCGCTGAGCGAGACGGGCCAGGACGGCGTCCAGGGTCTGCTGGTCCAGGCCGTCGGCCAGCTCGAGCGTCACGATCAGCTCGGGACCGCGCATCCGGGCATCCGGATCGCCGGGCGAGACGCGCACGTCGATGACGGCCAGCTCATGAGCGACGCTGGCCTGCAGCGCGGAGAACACCTCGGGTGAGAGGAAGCTCGGCTCCCAGCGCTGATCCTGCGCGATCGCCCAGACCGCGGGCCGGCGGAACACGAACTCGGTGTCGGATGCCGGGTCGAGGACGATCAGGTCGGTCTCCTCGCTCGACGCCGACAGCGCCACCCGCACGGCCTCGACGGGGATCGGACGCGCGGCGGCATCCCAACGCGACATCGTCTGCACGGAGGAGAACACCGGCTGCACGCGGCGCCCGTCGGGGGCGGCGACCGTGACGATCGAGAGCTCCTGGGTCTTGTCGACCTTCAGCCCGGTCGGGCCGACGCCCTCGTGGCCCTTCTCGGCGACCAGCGGCACCAGCACCCGTGCGGTGCGGAACGCGTCGACCACCTCCACCTGCGAACCGGAACCCGCGCGGAACCTCAGCAGCGCGTCGAGCAGTGCGGGGTCGGCGGAGCCGTCGTCCGCCGTGTGCGGGTTCGACTCGAAGCTGCGTCCGGCCCACGGGACTCCTGCGGAGTCCGCGCTGTTGCCGTGATCGCAGGCGTCGTCAGTCGCCGGCGACATCCAGTGCCTCGGCCAGGGTGAAGGCGCCGGCGTACAGCGCCTTGCCGACGATCGCGCCCTCGACCCCGAGCGGCACCAGCTCGCGCAGCGCGGCGATGTCGTCGAGGCTGGCGATGCCGCCCGAGGCCACGACGGGCTTCGGGGTGCGCTGGGTCATCTCGCGCAGCAGATCGAGGTTCGGACCGCGCAGCGTGCCGTCCTTGGTGACGTCGGTGACGACGTAGCGGCTGCAGCCGGCGTCCTCGAGACGTTCGAGCACCTCCCAGAGGTCGCCGCCCTCCTTCGTCCAGCCGCGCGCCGCGAGGGTCGTGCCGCGAACGTCGAGCCCGACGGCGACGGCCTCGCCGTAGCGGGCGATCACGTCGGCGGCCCACTCCGGGTTCTCCAGCGCCGCGGTGCCGAGGTTGATGCGCGAAGCACCCGACTCCAGCGCGGCCTCGAGGCTCGCGTCGTCACGGATGCCGCCGGAGAGCTCGACGCTCACGCCGCGGAACTGCTTGATGACCTTGCGCAGGATGCCGGCATTGCTGCCGCGTCCGAAGGCCGCGTCGAGGTCGACGAGGTGGATCCACTGCGCACCCTGGTCGACCCACTCCCCTGCCGCGTCCACGGGGTCGCCGTAGCTGGTCTCGGTGCCGGCCTCTCCCTGGGTGAGCCGCACGGCCTTTCCGCCGGCGACGTCGACCGCGGGGAGCAGGATCAGAGAGGGAGTTGACGCGAAGTCGTTCATGTCGTCCTTGGTGGGGTGGAATCTGCCCGAACGGGCATGAGAGAAAAGCGTAGCCCGGGCTCCGCAGCGTCTCAAATGGCATGACGCCCGTGGTCGGCGTTCATTCAGGCGCATGCGACTACCATCGGGGGCGCGTGCGCCCGACATCCGCTGGTCACGCCCGAGATCACGAGGAGCGACCGCATGTCCGACCCGCAGTTCGAAGGCGGTGCGGACGCACCCGTGCGCGGACGCTCTGCATCGACTCTGACGCCGATGCCGTCCGCGCCCGATGTGTCGTCCACGACGGGCGGCCCGCGCTACCAGCGGCGCTCCTCCCTC
>JAITUD010000352.1 GCA_031286555.1 Microbacterium sp.
CGCAGAGCACCTCGTCGCCCTTCGAGACCCACATCGGCCTGGTGAAGGACCCCGCCAGGATGATCTCGCCGGCCTCAAGCCGCGCCCCGTGCTGGTGGAACTTGTTCGCCAGCCACGCCACGCCGGTCGCAGGATGCCCGAGCACCCCGGCGGCGACACCGGTCTCCTCGATCTCGCCGTTGCGGCTGAGCACACCGGGCACCCAGCGCAGGTCGATCTCGTCCGGCCGCAGGTGCACGTCGCCGAGCACCATCGCGCCGTAGGCGGCGTTGTCGCTGATCGTGTCGACGATCGTGCGCCCCTCGAGCTCGATGTGCGAGTTCAGCACCTCGAGCGCGGGAACCGCGTAGTCGATCGCCGCCAGCGCGTCGTCGAGCGTGCAGCCCGGCCCCTCCAGCGGGGTCTTCAGCACGAACGCCAGCTCGACCTCGATGCGCACGTTCGAGAAGTCGTCGAACCGGATGTCGGAACCCGAGGCGTACACGGTGTCGTCGAACATCACGCCGTAGTCGGGCTCTGTGATGCCGGTCGCCTGCTGCATGGCCTTCGAGGTCAGCCCGATCTTGCGGCCGACGAGGCGCCGGCCCGCGGCGAGCCGGCGGTCGCGCCAGACGCCCTGGATCGCGTAGGAGTCCTCGATCGTGGCATCCGGGTACCGCGCGGTGATCCGCGGGATCAGCACGCGCGTGCGCTCGGCCTCGGCGAGCTCCTCGGCGATCGCGGCGATGGTCTCGGCGGGGAGCGTCACAGCTGATGTCCCAGCTTGTACTCACCCTGCTTCCACTCGGGCATGGCCTCGTCGTCCGCGGAGCGCGTGTAGCTGAACCCGTCGGCGCCGATCGTGACGGCCATCTCGCTGGTGTCGGTGCGGGAGTGCACCGGCTGCGGGTTGCCGTCCAGATCGAGCACCAGGCTCGCGTCGGTGTACCAGGACGGCACGACCGGGTTGCCCCACCAGTCACGACGCTGGTTGTCGTGCACGTCCCAGGTGATCACGGGGTTGTCCGGGTCGCCGGTGTAGTAGTCCTGCGTGTACACCTCGACGCGGTGCCCGTCGGGGTCGCGCAGGTAGAGGTAGAACGCGTTGCTCACGCCGTGGCGGCCGGGGCCGCGCTCGATCGCGTCGGAACGGCGCAGCGCGCCGAGCTTGTCGCAGATGGCGAGGATGTTGTGCTTCTCATGCGTCGCGAAGCACACGTGGTGCATCCGGGGGCCGTCGCCGCCGGTCATGGCGGTGTCGTGCACGGTGGGCTTGCGGCGCATCCACGCGGCGTAGACGGTGCCCTCGTCGTCCTGGATGTCCTCGGTGACGCGGAAGCCCAGGTCCTGCATGAACTTCACGGCGCGAGGCACGTCGGGGGTGACCTGGTTGAAATGGTCCAGGCGCACCAGCTCGCCGGGGATGTGCAGGTCGTACCGCCAGGACATGCGCTCCTGGTGCTCGGTCTGGTGGAAGAACTCGTACGGGAAGCCGAGCGGATCGATCACGCGCACCGAGTCGCCGATGCCCTTGACGAAGCCGTCGGGGTTGCGGCGCACGTCGCAGCCGAGCTCGGTGTAGAACTCGACCGCGCGGTCGAGGTCCTCGGGGGTCCGCACACGGTACGAGAAGGCCGCCACCGCGGCGATCGGACCCTTGCGCAGCACCAGGTTGTGGTGGATGAACTCCTCGGTGGAGCGCAGGTAGATCGCTTCGTCGTCCTCGCTCGTGACGTACAGGCCGAGGATGTCGACGTAGAACTGCCTCGAGGCGGCGAGGTCGGTCACGACCAGCTCCATGTACGCGCAGCGCAGCACGTCCGGCGGGGTGCTGGTCGGCGTCGGCGTCGGGTTGTCGGTCTGGATCGGCGCCTCCTGGCTCACGTAGAAGCCCGAGGAGGTGAGGGTCATGTCTTCACGGTTGGTCATGTCAGCGTCCTTGCTCGAGATGTGGGGAGCCGGGTCAGCGGGGGTCCGGGTCGTCCAGGTCGGGGGCGGCCGGCGGGGTGTGCTTCCCGAAGGTCGGGTTGTGCGGTGCCCCCAGCGTGATGTGCACGCTCTGCTGATCGGGGTAGAAGTCGATCGAGCGGTAGCCGCCCTCGTGGCCGAGGCCGGAGGCCTTCACGCCGCCGAACGGGGTGCGCAGGTCGCGCACGTTGTTCGAGTTCAGCCACACCATGCCCGCCTCGACGGACTGGGCGAAGTTGTGCGCCCGCTTGAGGTCATTGGTCCAGATGTAGGCGGCGAGGCCGTATTTGGTGTTGTTCGCCAGCGCGAGCGCCTCCTCCTCGGTGTCGAACGGCGTGATCGCGACGACGGGTCCGAAGATCTCCTCCTGGAAGATGCGGGCGTCGGGGGCGACATCGGCGAACACGGTCGGAGCGACGTAGTTGCCGGTCGGGAAGCCCTCCGGACGGCCGCCGCCCGCGACCAGCCGGCCCTCGGTCTTGCCCAGCTCGACGTAGCTCATCACCTTGTCGTAGTGCTCCGGGTGCACCAGTGCGCCGACCTCGGTGGCCGGGTCGTGCGGGTGCCCGACCTTCACGCGCTTCGCCTGCGCGGCGTACTTCTCGACGAACTCGTCGTAGACCTCGCGCTGGACCAGGATGCGGGAGCCGGCGGTGCAGCGCTCGCCGTTGAGCGAGAAGACACCGAAGATGCAGGCGTCGATCGCGATGTCGAGGTCGGCGTCGGCGAAGACCACGGCGGGGCTCTTGCCGCCGAGCTCCATGGACAGCCCCTTCAGGAACGGGGCGGCGTTGCCGAAGATCAGCTGTCCGGTGCTGCTCTCGCCGGTGAACGAGATGAGCGGCACGTCGGGGTGCTTGACAAGCGCGTCACCGGCATCCTCGCCCAGCCCGTTGACCAGGTTGAAGACGCCC
>JAITUD010000265.1 GCA_031286555.1 Microbacterium sp.
CTGAACCTCCGGGCACGACAGGCGCCCGCCAGAAGAGAGAAGAAGGAAATGAACGAGAACCCGATCCCCGAACTGACCCGACGCCGGGCCGCGTCACTGTTCACCGACGAGTCCGGCGCCGCGACCGCGGAGTACGCGATCACCACGATGGCCGCGGTCGCCTTCGCCGGACTGCTGGTCGTCATCATGAAGTCGGACGAGGTGCGCGGCATCCTCACCGATCTCGTGCGCCGGGCGCTCACGGTGTCGTGATGCGATCACGCGGGCGGCGGATGCCGGACGAGAGGGGCTCGGTGGCGGCGGAGCTGGCCATCGCCGTGCCGGCCGTGCTCCTTGTCATGATGCTGGGCGTCGGCGCGCTCGCCGCCGCCGCCCGCCAGGTCGCCCTGCAGGACGCGGCGGCGGATGCCGCACGGCTGCTCGGACGCGGCGAGAGCACAGGCCGCGCGTTCGGCGCGGTCAGTGCCGCCGTCGACGGAGCGGGGGCGGCATCCGAGCAGCGGGGCGATCTGATCTGCGTCACCGCGACTGCCGACCTGTCGGTCGGTCGCGTGATCTCGGTTCCGCTGCGCGCCTCGAGCTGCGCGCTCTCCGGCGGGCTGTGAAGAGAGGAGGAACCCATGGCCGGAACAGCCTTCGCGACCGGCGTGCTCGCCGTCACTGCGACGCTCGCCCTCGGCCTCGCGGCGGTGGGCGGAGCATCCGTCACCGCGCAGCGGACCGCGGCCGCCGCCGATGCCGCCGCGCTCGCCGCGGCCGACACGGCATCCGGCGCGGTGCCCGCCGCCGACGACCCCTGCGTCGTCGCGGAACGGGTGGCCGCGGCATCCGGCGCGTCCCTCGTGGACTGCTCCGTCGACGGACTGGTGGCGACGGTGCAGGTCAGGGCGGCGTACGCTGGTCTCGCCGCCGTCTCCCGGGCCCGAGCAGGGCCACCCGACGGGACCTGACTGCGGAACCTCCCCTCATCGACGCTGTGTTCACGACACGAACGCGGTGTGTATGGTGTGCTTCGAAGAAAGGACGCACCCTTGGCTGAAGGCAAGAAGCTCGTCATCGTCGAGTCCCCGACGAAGATGCGGTCTATTCAGGGGTACCTCGGCGACGGCTACGAGGTGCTCAGCTCGGTGGGTCACATCCGCGACCTCGCCGACAAGAAGGACATCCCGGCTGCGGACAAGCAGGCGTACGGCAAGTACTCGATCGACGTCGATCACGGCTTCGACCCGTACTACGTCGTCTCGGATCGCAAGACCAAGACCGTCGCCGAGCTCAAGCGCGCCCTCAAGTCCGCCGACGAGCTCCTGCTCGCCACTGATGAGGACCGCGAGGGCGAGGCCATCGCATGGCACCTGCTCGAGACCCTCAAGCCGAAGGTGCCCGTCAAGCGGATGGTCTTCCACGAGATCACCAAGGACGCCATCCAGGCCGCCGTCGGCAAGACCCGTGAGCTCGATCTCGCGCTCGTCGACGCACAGGAGACCCGCCGCATCCTCGATCGTCTGTACGGCTGGGACGTGTCGCCGGTGCTCTGGTACAAGGTCAAGACCGGCCTGTCGGCCGGTCGCGTGCAGTCCGCAGCCACCCGCATGATCGTCGACCGGGAGCGCGAGCGCATGGCGTTCACCTCCGCCGAGTACTGGGACGTCGAGTCGCAGGCCTCGGCGAAGGGTTCGGCGTTCCGTGTGCGCCTGGTGCGCGTCGACGGCGGCCAGCTCGCTCGCGGCACCGACTTCGACGACACCGGAAAGCTGAAGAAGGCCGTCGTCGTCCTCAGCGAGAAGCAGGCGGCCGAGATCGCCGCAGCCGTGGATGCCGCGGCGCGTGCGACCGTCACCAAGGTCGAGGCCAAGCCCGGCACCCGCAGCCCGTACGCCCCGTTCACCACCTCCACCATGCAGCAGGAGGCAGGACGCAAGCTCTCGATGAGCGCGAAGCAGGCGATGAGCACTGCCCAGCGACTGTACGAGAAGGGGTACATCACCTATATGCGCACCGACTCGGTCGCGCTGAGCACGCAGGCCATCCAGGCCGCACGCAACCAGGCCGTCGCACTCTACGGCGACGCCGCCGTGCCGCTGAAGCCGCGTGTGTACAAGTCGAAGAGCAAGAACGCGCAGGAGGCGCACGAGGCGATCCGCCCCTCCGGCGAGACCTTCCGCACCCCGGCATCCGTCTCCTCGCAGCTGGATCGCGACGAGCAGCGCCTCTACGACCTGATCTGGAAGCGCACCGTCGCCAGCCAGATGTCCGACGCGAAGTACGAGACCACCACGGTCACGCTCGAGGCCGACGCTGCGGGCAAGCGCGTCGAGTTCACCGCATCCGGCACCGTGTACACCTTCAAGGGCTGCCTCGAGGCCTACGAAGAGGGACGCGATGAGAAGCGCAACTCGCAGGACGCCGCCGAGAACCAGTCGCTGCCGGCGGTCGCCGTCGGCGATGAGCTCGGCATGGCCGAGTCCGAGGCCAAGGGGCACCGCACCAGCCCCAAGCCCCGCTACACCGAGGCATCCCTCGTGAAGGCGCTCGAAGAGCACGGCATCGGCCGTCCGTCGACGTTCGCCAGCATCATCGGCACCGTCATCGACCGCGGCTACGCGACCAAGCGCGGGCAGGCGCTCGTGCCGACCTGGATGGCGTTCAGCGTGGTGCGGCTGCTCGAGCAGCACTTCGCCGAGCTGATCGACTACGACTTCACCGCCGCACTCGAGGACGACCTCGACGCCATCGCCCGCGGTGAGCAGAAACGGGCCGAGTGGCTGAACTCGTTCTACTTCGGCTCGGACGAGCACGTGGGCCTGCGACAGGTCGTCGACAACCTCGGCGAGATCGACGCGCGCGCGCTGAACTCCACGCCGATCGCCGAGAACGTCACGCTGCGCTTCGGCAAGTACGGCCCCTACCTCGAGGTCGCCGACCCGGCGAACCCCGAGGCGAAGCCGCGCATCGTGAACGTCCCCGAGGATCTCGCACCCGACGAGCTCACCCCCGCCAAGGCGAAGGAGCTCGTCGACGCTCCGGTCGCGGGCGACCGAGTGCTGGGCGAGAACCCTGAGAACGGCAAGATCATCGTCGTCAAGGACGGCCGGTTCGGTCCCTACGTGCAGGAGAACGATCCGGTCACCGAGGATGCGGCGGTCGACGCCGCCACCGGCGAGGTCGTCGAGGAGAAGCCGAAGAAGAAGGCCAAGAAGGATGCCGCGCCCAAGCCGCGCACCGGGTCGCTGTTCCGCTCCATGTCCGTCGACACGATCGACCTCGACACCGCGCTGAAGCTGCTGAGCCTGCCGCGCGTCGTCGGCGCCGATCCCGAGTCCGGTGAGGAGATCACGGCGCAGAACGGTCGCTACGGTCCCTACCTGAAGAAGGGCGCCGACTCCCGTTCGCTGGAGAGCGAGCAGCAGATCTTCGACATCACGCTCGATCAGGCGCTGGCGATCTACGCGCAGCCGAAGTACGGCGCCGGTTCGCGCCGCGCCTCCAGCGCGATCGCCGAGTTCGAGGCTGACCCGGTCCGCGGCAAGCCGATCCGCATCCGCGACGGCCGGTTCGGCCCGTACGTCACCGACGGCGAGACGAACGTCACGATCCCGCGCGGCCAGCAGCCCACCGACATCACGTTCGAGGCCGCCGTGCAGATGCTCGCCGACAAGCGCGCGAAGGGCCCGGCGCCGAAGCGCGGCGCGAAGAAGGCCCCTGCGAAGAAGCCGGCAGCTAAGAAGGCGCCCGCGAAGAAGGCGCCCGCGAAGACGGATGCTGAGAAGGCGGCCGCTCGGTCGGCCGCGGCGAAGAAGGCGGCGGCGACGCGTGCCGCGAACGCGGCGAAGAAGAAGGCAGGTTCGTGACCTCCGGCCTCTGGATCACGTTCGAGGGCGGCGACGGCTCGGGGAAGACCACCCAGTCCGAGCTGCTCTCGACCTGGCTCGGCGCTGGCGGGCGCAGCGTGCTGCACACTCGTGAGCCGGGCGGTTCCGAGGTGGGCAGGCTGATCCGCGACATCGTGCTGCACCACCGCGGCGACATCGCCCCGCGCGCCGAGGCGCTCCTCTACGCAGCCGATCGCGCGCACCACGTCGCGACGGTCGTCCGCCCTGCACTGGCGCGCGGCGAGGTCGTCATCCAGGACCGGTACCTCGACTCGTCGGTGGCGTACCAGGGAGCCGGTCGGGTGCTCGACGGCACCGAGGTGCGCGACCTGTCGCTGTGGGCGACCGAGGGGGCGCTGCCCGATCTCACCGTGCTGCTCGACCTCGACCCGGCCGCCGCCCGTCTGCGCCTGGACGCCGACGACAAGCCCTTCGACCGCCTCGAGGCCGAGAAGGAGGAGTTCCACATCCGGGTGCGCGAGGCCTATCTCGCCCTGGCGGACGTCGAGCCAGGGCGCTTCCTCGTCGTCGACGCGGCACTGCCTGCGCACGAGATCGCCGCGCAGATCCGCGACCGCGTCGACCCGCTGCTCTGACCCGCGGGCGTCGGACCCTCCGATTAGGCTGGAGCGCATGACCCTCACGACCACCGCCCCGTTCCCGTGGACGGATGTCTGGGGGCAGGACGCCGCGGTCGAGACGCTGCGTCAGGCGGCATCCGATCCTGCCGCGCTCTCGCACGCCTGGCTGCTCACCGGGCCGCCAGGATCCGGCCGCTCCACGCTCGCGTACGCCTTCGCGGCCGCGCTGATCTCCGACACCCCCGACGACGAGAACACGATGCGTCAGGTGCTGGCCGGCACCCATCCGGACGTCACCGTGCTGCGCACCGAGAAGGTGCTCATCACCATCAAGGAGGCGCGCGATCTGGTCGCCCGCTCCTATTTCGCGCCCTCCGCGGGGCGCTACCGGGTGATCGTGGTCGAGGACGCCGACCGCATGGTCGAGCGCACCTCGAACGTGCTGCTGAAGGCTCTCGAAGAGCCGCCCGAGCAGACGGTGTGGGTGCTCTGCGCGCCCAGCGAGGCCGATCTGCTGCCGACCATCCGCTCCCGGGTCCGTGCCCTGCGGCTGCGCGAGCCGGATGCCGCCGACGTCGCGCGTCTGATCGTGGAGCGCACCGGGGTGGACGAGCAGATCGCCGAGCAGGCCGCGCGGCATGCCCAGCGGCACATCGGCATGGCGCAGCGCCTCGCCACGGACGAGGCCGCGCGGCGCCGCCGCGACGAGACCCTGCGCGCCGTGCTCGGTGTCGGCGGCGTCCGCGATGCGGTCGACGTCGCCGGTCGCGTCATCCAGGCAGCCACCGACGACGCCAAGTCGCTCACCGCCGAGCGGGATGCCGCAGAGCGTGCGGCTCTGCTGCGCACTGTCGGCGTCGCGGAGGGGCAGGCGGTGCCGCCCGCGCTGCGCACTCAGATCTCGGCGCTCGAGGACGACCAGAAGAAGCGCGCGACCCGCAGCCTGCGCGACGGCATCGATCGGGTGCTCACCGACCTGCAGTCGATGTTCCGCGACGTCATCATGCTGCAGTACGGCCGCGGTGACGATCTGATCAACCGCGAGCTCGAGGACGACCTGCGCCGCCTCGCCGAAACCTGGCCGATCGAGCGCACGCTGATCGTGCTCGACCACCTCGCCGACACCCGCGAGTCACTGGAGCGCAATGTCGCCCCGCTGCTCGCCCTGGAGAGCCTTCTCGTGACTGTCACGAGCGGAAGGACACCGTGAAGAACCGAACGACCTCCCGGCTGCGCCGGACCGCCGCCGTCATCGCCGGCGTCGCCGCTGCGGCACTCGTACTGAGCGGATGCCTGTACTCGATGATCCCTGCCGAGTCGCCGCCGGCTGCCACCAAGGCCCCCGACACCGCCGGCGTCGCGGAGGACCTGCTGCCGTTCTACGGCCAGCAGCTCGACTGGAGCGGATGCGGTCCGTCGTTCGACTGCGCTGACGTGAAGGCGCCGCTGGATTGGGAGGACCCGGGCAAGGGCGAGGTCGAGCTCGCGATCGTGCGGCACCGGGCGAGCGGCACCGCGAAGGGCTCGCTGCTGGTGAACCCGGGCGGTCCTGGTGCGAGCGGCAAGAGCTTCGTGCAGAACAGCCTGGACTACGCGGTCGGCAAGGATCTGGAGAAGTCCTTCGACGTGATCGGCTTCGATCCGCGCGGAGTGGGCGAATCGACCGCGGTGAAGTGCTTCGACGCGAAGCAGATGGATCAGTATCTCTACGGCATCCCGAAGTCGCCGCGGAACACTCCCGCCTGGGAGGCCGAGCTGAACGCCCGCAACAAGGCGTTCGGCGCCGCGTGCGACGAGAACTCGGGTGGCATCCTGCAGTTCGTCACGACCGTGAACGCCGCCCGCGACATGGACCTGCTGCGCGCCGTGCTGGGTGACAAGGAGCTCAACTACCTGGGGTACTCCTATGGCACGTTCCTCGGCGCCACCTACGCGAAGCTGTATCCCGAGAGGGCCACGCACCTGGTGCTCGACGGCGCGATCGACCCGTCGGTGCCCGGGCTCGAGGTCGGCACCACCCAGGCTCTCGGATTCGAGTCGGCCCTGACCGCCTATCTCGAGAGCTGCGTGAAGAGCAAGGGCTGCCCGTTCAACGGAACCGTCGACGAGGCGCGTGCCGCCCTGTCCGCCCTGCTCGCCGCCGTCGACCGCAATCCGCTCAAGGGCGGCGACGGCCGGCTGATGGGCGCCGACACGATGCTCACCGGCATCATCCAGGCGCTGTACTCGCAGGACTACTGGGACTACCTCAGCCAGGCCCTGAACGGGGCTCTGCAGGGCGACCCGACGCAGATGTTCCTCCTGGCCGACAACTACAACGGCCGAGGCGAGGACGGCACCTACGCCGACAACCAGACCGAGGCGTTCTCGGCGTACAACTGCATGGACTACCCGGTCGACACGAACCCCGCCGACGAGAAGGCGGCGCGCGCGAAGGTCGAGAAGGGCGCGCCCACGCTGGCGCCGTACTGGAACGCGCCCGACCCGTGCCTGGAGTGGCCCTACCCGGCCACCGGGAAGCGCGAGAAGATCGTCGCGCCCGGCTCCGGTCCGATCCTCGTGGTCGGCACGACCAACGACCCGGCGACGCCCTACGAGTGGTCCGAGTCGCTGGCCGACCAGCTCGAGAACGGCGTGCTCATCACGCGCGTCGGGGAGGGGCACACCGGCTACAACAAGGGCAACTCCTGCGTCGACGACGCCGTGAACTCGTTCTTCCTCGACGACACGGTGCCGAAGGACGGCCTGCGCTGTGAGTGAGTGCCGGCTCGGTTTCGCGGCAAGGCCTCTGACAGGGTAGGATCGTTGATCGTGCCGCGGTTCGCGGCGCAGGCCACCTTAGCTCAGGGGTAGAGCAGTTCCCTCGTAAAGAACAGGTCGTCAGTTCAAATCTGACAGGTGGCTC
>JAITUD010000382.1 GCA_031286555.1 Microbacterium sp.
CCGTCGATCGTGGTCGTGGTCCCCAGGATCGCGTCGGTCATCGAGACCTCCAGCGTGGCGAGCAGGTCGTCGCCGTCACGGCTGAACACCGGATGCGGGGCTACGGAGACCTCGACGTAGAGGTCGCCGTTCGGTCCGCCGGCGCGTCCGACCTCGCCCGAGCCCGGAAGCTGCAGGCGCAGTCCGTTCTCGACACCGGCCGGGATGTCGAGCGACACGGTGCGGCGGGACCGTACCCGGCCCTGACCGGCGCAGGCGCCGCAGGGGTACGGGATGGTCGTGCCGTAGCCCTCGCAGGTGCCGCAGGGCTGCGTGGTGACGACGTTGCCGAGCAGGCTGCGCACCTGGCGCTGCACGTGCCCGCTGCCGCCGCAGACGTCGCAGGTCACCGGCGAGGTGCCTTCCTGGCAGCACGAGCCGTTGCAGGTCTCGCAGAGCACTGCGGTGTCGACCTCGATGTCGCGGTGCGCGCCGAAGACGACGTCGCCGAGGTCGAGGTTCACCCGCACCAGGGCGTCCTGACCGCGCTCACGGCGCGATCGCGGCCGCGCCGAACGCGCACCACCGGCACCCCCGAAGAACGTCTCGAAGATGTCGCCGAAGCCTCCGAAGCCGGCTCCGCCGAACCCGCCGTTGTCGTCTCCGCCCATGTCGTAGCGGCGACGGGAGTCCTCGTCGCTCAGCACGTCGTAGGCGTGCGTGACCAGCTTGAACCGCTCCGCGGCATCCTCACCCGGGTTCACATCCGGGTGCAGCTGGCGCGCCAGCTTGCGGTATGCCTTCTTGATCTCGTCCTGCGTGGCGTCCCGGGACACCCCGAGAACCTCGTAATGGTCGGCCACAGTCACCTTCCTGAGTGTGTGTGCGTTCGTGGGCGCGCCGAGTCAGCGGCGCGTCTCGTCCTCTTCGAGCATCCGCGACAGGTAGCGGGCCACGGCCCGCGCCGCCGCGAGGTTGCTCGGATAGTCCATGCGGGTGGGCCCCATCACGCCGAGGCGCGCTGTACCCCCCTGGGCGATGTAGTCACTGGCGACGATCGAGGCCTCGCCCAGTCCGAAGGGCGCGTTCTCCGTGCCGATGCTGGCAGCCAGGCCGTGCTCGTCCGGCACCATCTCGCTCATCAGCCGCAGCAGCGTCACCTGCTCCTCGATCGCCTCGAGGAGAGGATGGATGCTGCCGCGGAAGTCCTGCTCACGGCGGGCCAGAGTCGCAGCCCCCGCCATCACGAGCTTCTCCTGACGGAACTCGGCGAGCTCCTCGCCGATCACCACAGCGAGAGCGGTGAGTGCCGGATCGGGGCGCACCTCCGACGGCTCGCGCAGCAGCGCGACCCGATCAGCGGCGTCGGCGACGGCACGTCCGGTGATGAGCGCGGAGAGCCGGGCGCGGAGCACCGCCACGTCGGCCTCGTCGACGTCGACCGGCAGCATGGCGATGCGCTGAGAGACACCGCCGGCATCGGTGACCAGCACCACGAGCAGACGGTTCGGGCCGAGGCCCACAAGCTCGAGGTGCGTGATGCTGGCGCGGGCGAAAGACGGGTACTGCGCGAGCGCCACCTGTCCCGTGAGCTGGGTGAGCACGCGGACCGTACGGACCATCAGGTCATCGAGATCGGCAGGGTCGGCGAGGAAGGTCTCGATCGCGGAGCGCTGTGCGGTGCTCAGCGGACGCACCTGCGCGAGGTGGTTCACGAAGACGCGGTAGCCCTTGTCCGTGGGCACGCGGCCGGACGAGGTGTGCGGGGCGGCGATGAGCTCCTCATCCTCGAGAAGCGCCATGTCGTTGCGGATCGTCGCGGCCGAGACCCCGAAGGCGTGCCGCTCGACGATGGACTTGCTGCCCACCGGCTCCTGCGTCTCGACGTAGTCCTGCACGATCGCGCGGAGCACCTGAAGCCCTCGTTCCGAGACCATGATGCTCCTCTCTGTTGGCACTCACACGTACTGAGTGCCAATTCTAGTCCGTCCTCCTGGTCAGTCGGTCAGGGCGCGCACGACGGCGTCGGCGAGCAGGCGGCCCTGCAGCGTCAGCCGCAGGCGCTTCTCACGCAGAGCGGATGCGCCGTCGACCAGCCCGTCCGCGATGAGGCCGGCCACGAGATCGCGGTTGTCGATCGGCAGGTCGTCGAGCGGGATGCCCTCGGCGAGTCTGCTGCGCAGCAGCACGCGCTCCAGCATCCGGGCGTCCTCGTCGGGTCGCTCGCGGCCGGCAGCCGGCGACTCGCCCGCCGCGAGTCGCTGCGCGTAGGCGGCGGGATGCTTGACGTTCCACCAGCGCAGCCCTGCGACGTGGCTGTGCGCGCCGGGGCCGAAGCCCCACCAGTCCGAGCCGAGCCAGTACGCGAGGTTGTGACGGGAGCGCTGCTCGGCGCGACGCGCCCAGTTGCTCACCTCGTACCATCCGAAGCCGGCAGCGCCCAGCCGCGCGTCGGCCAGCTCGTACATGTCGGCCTGCAGATCGTCGTCGGGTGCCGGCACCTCGCCGCGGCGGATCTGCCGGGCGAGCTTGGTGCCGTCCTCGATGATCAGCGCGTAGGCGGAGATGTGGTCGGGCTCGAGCGCGAGAGCGGCGTCGAGGGAGGCCTCCCAGTCGCCGAGCGACTCTCCTGGCGCGCCGTAGATCAGGTCGACGCTCACGGCGAGTCCCGCGTCGCGTGCGGCCTCCACCGCGGTCCGCACGTTCTCGGGGCGGTGCGTGCGATCCAGGGCGGCGAGCACGTGCGGCACGGCCGACTGCATCCCGATCGACAGGCGCGTCACCCCGGCATCAGCCAGTCGCGCGGCGACCTCGGGCGTGACCGTGTCGGGGTTCGCCTCGACGGTGACCTCGGCGCCCTCTTCGATCCCGAAGGCGGAGATCGTGGTGTCCAGCATCCTGGCCAGGTCGCCGGGCGGCAGCAGCGTCGGCGTGCCGCCGCCGAAGAAAACGCTGTGCAGCGGGCGGATGCCGCCGGCTTCGCCGAGCACCTGCCTCGCCAGTGCGACCTCGACGTTCAACGTGTCGGCGTACTCGTCCTGACGCGCGCCGCGCAGCTCGGTGGCCGTGTAGGTGTTGAAATCGCAGTAACCGCACCGCACCCGGCAGAACGGCACGTGCAGGTACGCGGAGAACGGGGTCGCCCGGTCGATGCGGATGTCGGCGGGCAGGCGGCCGTCGGCGGGCGCGGGGTCTCCGAGCGGAAGCGGACCCGCCATCAGAGCGGGGTCGCGTACAGCGGCGAGATCGCGCGCAGGTAGCGGGCGAACAGCTCGCGACGGCGACGCTTCACCAGTCCTCGGAACAGTCGGTACGACGCCTTGGTCGGCGCGTCGAAGGCGCGCACCGTGAACCAGACCTCGTCGTTGTCCTCGCGCCAGTCGACGTCGAAGGCCTCTTCGCCGCTGACGACAGAGCCACCGATCGTGCCGAGCACGAAGCCGATCCGGCGAGGCTCCTCGGTGACCGAGATCACGCGCAGCTCGGCGTCGGCCCTCAGGCCCTTGACTCGGCCGCGCACCTTGAGGGTCATGCCGGGCCCCACGTACGGAGTGCCCTCGGCGTCGTAGCGCTGTTCCTGCTCGCGACGGCTCGGCGCGATGGCATTGCCCTCGTTGTCGAAGCTCACACCGGCATAGGTCGGTC
>JAITUD010000386.1 GCA_031286555.1 Microbacterium sp.
CGGTGCAGCGGTGACGATCTCCGCCGCGGTCGCCTTGCCCTGCTTCAGCGCGCTGCGCAGGTGCTGCGCCTCCTGCGGCTCGTCGACCACGGCGATGCGCCACTGGTTCGCGAGGTTCCAGGCCAGCAGCGGGCCCGACATCGCCGCATGCGCCTCATCCACGAGACGGAAGTCCTTCTCGAGGCGGTCGACCACGGCGGTGTTCGCGCCCAGCAGCGCGCGGTTCTCCTGCAGCGAGCGCTCCAGCAGCGACTGCCACCAGGCGAACTCCAGCTCGTCGGCGACGCGGTCCTCCGGAACGTGCCGCACCGAGAGCTCGGTCAGCAGCGGCTCGAGCCCGAGTGCGTCGAGCTCGTCACGCAGCGTGGCCCGCTCGACGAGGTTGTCGAACACGTCGGATCTCGCAGCCAGGCCCGAGAGCGTGCGCACGAGCCGGTCGACCGGAAGGGAGGAGAGCGGCTCGCGCCGCCCGATCGCAGCATCCAGTTCACCGAGCTCGGCGTGCACCCGCTGCCACGCGACCTGCACGTCCGCGAGCCCGAGCGGAACCTCCGGCGCGACGCCGGCCTCGACATAGCGCTGCCACTGTGTGCGCTGCTGCTGGATGCGCAGCAGCGCCTCGTGCATCTCGGTGACGTGCGCGCCGGGTCGGACGTACTCCCGTGCCAGCCGCTTGAGCTGGCGGCGGGATGCCGCCGACATGCCAGGCGAGTCGCGCCGCGAACCGTGCGCCTGGATCAGCTCGCCCAGAGGGCGCTCGAACACCGTCGGGCTGAACCGGTCGAGGGTGTCTCTGATGCCCTGCAGCAGCCGGAGGTACTCGCCCATCTCGTCGATGGTCGCGAACGGCCGCATCCGCGTCTGCGCGATCAGCTCGTACCCGCGCTCGAGCAGCGCGGGTACCGCGGTGCTGTGCAGACGACCGGCGAGCGCGTGCGCACTGCGCGCCGACTCGGTGGTCGCGAAGCTCACGCCGTACCAGGGCGAGTCGTCCGGTCCGAACCGGAACTCGCCGAGCCGTGCCGCCTGGGTGAGACGGTCGGCGGCGGCGCTGCGCTCCCCCGCCAGGCGCTCCAGTGTGGGCAGCGAGAGCCGCGCCGTCGTGGACGGCGGCACGTCGAGCAGCGCGAGGCGGGTCAGGTTGCGCGTGGCATCCAGCACCGAGGAACCGGTCGAGCCGACCGGCGAGACCAGCGCATGACGGTACGAGCGCAGCACGGTGCGCAGGCGCACCAGGGCATCGTCCACATCGGCGACCTTCGGCTGCGCGGCCTTCTCGCAGCGCGCGATCGCCCGCACGAGGTCACGACGGATGGATGCCGGGGACGCGGCGAGTCCGTCCAGACCGATACCGCCGAGCCGGTGCCGGACGCCGTCCAGCGTCGATCGGCGCGCCGACACGACCAGGACTCTCTTGCCCGCTCGCACCAGCTCGCCGAGCGCGTTGATGACGGTCTGCGTGCCACCGGTGCCCGGCAGCGTCGCGACGATGAGCGACTGCCCGGCGACGATCCTCGCCAGCACGGCCTCCTGCTCTCCATCCGCGTCGAGCAGGAGTGTGTCGGATGCCGGTGCCCGATCGTCGGGGCTGCTCACGGGCGCCGCAGCGCTCTGCGCCTCTGCTCGGCGTCCGACCAGGCTCTCGCGATCGTCGACGTGACCGGCCAGGGCGTTCAGCACCGGATGGTCGAGGTCGGCCATGTCGCGGACCATGGGACTGGCGACATCGGCGAACGTGGAGACGACCAGGCGCGGCTGCACGGCGAAGGTGTCGATGTGCTTGGTCAGCGCACGGAGCTGGTCGATGACCGGCTGGGGCTTGAAGATGCCGCCGTCATAGGCGAGGGCCGCGAGGTCGGCGGCGTCGAGCGAGAGCCCGAAGTGCTCGCGCACGAGGCGGACGAGCTCCGGGTTCACCTCGAAGGAGCCGTGCAGCTTGAGCTCGAAGTCGGAGTGATGCCGCCGGATCGCGAGCGGTCGCAGCAGCACCGGCGCCGAGAAGTCCGTGCCTCCGATGCGCCAGCGGGCCAGTCCGACGGCCAGCCGCACCGCGTCGATGCCGCGGACGGTGCGCAACTCGGTGTTGCGCGCAGTGATCCGCTCGGCGGCAAGGCGCGCGGTGCGAAGTCCGACCTCATCACGGAACAGATTCGAGAGAAGTGTGGAGCGCCCGGTGATGAACTGCGGCAGGCTGCCGGGGTGCGCCTTGGAGATGTCGATGCCGTTGTCACCGCGGTCGCGGAAGCCGGTGAGCGAGGACTGCCCTCCGAGGTCGGCCGCCTCGGCACGCAACCGGGTGCGCTCGGCTTCGGCGGCATGCGCAATGTCGACCCCGGTGCCCGTCTCTCCGAGCTCGCCCAGGGTCACCGCGGCATCCGTCTCTGCGTCTCCCGCCGGTTTCCCTTCACGTCGCCACACACGTCACAGACTAAGCGCGACGCGCGCCCACGCTGGTATCCCCGGCCGCTTTCCCGCATTCCAGGGGTGTTCGACTCGCCCTGCACAGCCCGAACAAGTGGTTGAACTGTCCACGGACACCGAGGATGCAGCGGGTCGTCCCTGTGCGGCATCGCGCCGCGGCTACAGGATGGAGCCATGACCTTCCGCTACGACTTCGCGCCGACCCCGTTCGGCGACGCCCTCGCCGTCTTCTCCCCCGACGGCCTGGTCGCGCTCGATCTCTCCGAGACCGTCGACCCGCGCGCGCCGTGGCTGCTCGACGAGATCTCCCAGCGCCTGCACGCGCTGCCCCAGCCCGATCCGGGCGCAGCCGACGAGCTGGCGCACCTGCTCGACCAGTACTTCGAGGGGGAGCCGATCCGGTTCGACGAGCGGGTGCGACTGGACTGGCGCCTGATCGACGGCTTCCCGCGCGCGGCACTGCAGGCGATCTGCGGCATCCCGTGGGGCGAGACCCTCAGTTACGGCGAGGTCGCGGTGCTCGCGGGCAGCCCCGGTGCGGCGCGAGCGGTCGGCACGGCCTGCCGCAACACACCGTTCTCGATCGTGGTGCCCGTGCACCGGGTGATCCGCTCCGACGGGACGCCCGGCCACTACGGCGCGCACCCCGAGCGCAAGCGGTTCCTGCTCGATCTCGAACGGCAGGCGACCGCCTGACGAACGACGCGGACCCCGGTGTGTAGGCCGCCGGGGTCCGCGTGATCCTGCTGCTCGCGGCGCCTAGTGCTCGACCGCCTTCTCGGCTCCGAAGCCGGTCAGCGAGCGCACCTCCATCTCGGCGGCCAGCTTCCGATCCTCCGCCGCCTTCGACGTGACCGTTCCCAGCCAGCCCAGGAAGAAGCCCAGCGGGATCGAGATGATGCCCGGGTTGTTCAGCGGGAAGATCGCGATGTCGAT
>JAITUD010000279.1 GCA_031286555.1 Microbacterium sp.
GTGATCAGGACCGTACGTGTGCTCACCATTGTCTCCTTCGAAAACGGGTGGGATCGAGTGACCCCGAAAGGATATTATACGCTTGTAGAAAAACCCGCCATCGTCGCCAGGAGGAGAACATGACCACAGCAGTCCCCACGAGGCGGCTCGGACCGCACGGCCCGGAAGTGCCCACGTTCGCACTCGGCTCCTGGAACATCTGGGACCGCATCAGCCGCGACGAGGCGATCGCGCTCGTCCTGCGCGCGCAGCAGGCCAGCGCGGCGTTCTTCGACGTCGGCAACTACAACATGGGTCCGCACGCCGAGGGCGCGCGCACCGACATCCTGTTCGGGGAGATCGTGCGCGAAGCAGGCCTGCTCCGCGAGGATTACCTGCTGTGCGGCAAGCTCTGGCTCTGGGACTACCCGAACACGTCGTTCGCGGACTGGATGCGCGAGTCGCTGGACCGCATCGGCATCGAACAGGCCGACTGCATCGTGGTCGGCGACCACATGGCGCCCGTCGACATCCGCCAGGTCGTGGACGTGCAGGCCGAGATCGACGCCGGACGCTTCCAGTCCTGGGGCATCAACAACTGGCCCTACGAAGAGGCCCTGCTCGCGCTGGACTTCGCCGAGGCCGAGGGCCTCACCGCCCCCGCGTTCGCGCAGCTGAAGTACGGCCTTGCGCGGCGCTCCATGGCCGAGGGCACCTACTACGGCGAGCTGTTCCGGCAGGGGCGGATGTCGCTGCAGGCATCGGACATCTTCGAGGGCGGCATCCTGGTCGGCAAGACCCGCCCGCAGCGCAAGATCGGCGCCGACGTCGGTGGCATCAGAGAGGCGATCATCGACTCCTGGCCCCGCGTGCAGGAGATCGCCGTCGAGGCCGAGGCGACCCCCGCGCAACTGAACATCGCCTACTGCCTGGCGAACCCGGCGACGGCGAACGTGCTGTTCGGCGCGAGCTCGGTGGCGCAGCTGGACGATGCTCTCGGCGCATTCGACGTGCTCGAGCGCGTCGGCGCCGAGCGGCTGCGCGAGCTGTGCGCAGACCTCTGGGTCGACCGCGACGTCAACCCCGACGGCACCTGGGCTCCCCCGGCTTCCTGACCTCCGGCGATTCCGGTCTCGGCGGATGCGGGTCAACCGGCCGAGCACCCACAACGAGCGAGACCGGAGCACCCGGCGGTCAGCGCCCTGGTGCTCCGGTCTCAACGGATGCGGGTCAGGCCGTGACGAAGGCGACGGCCTCGTCGCGGAACTCGGGCGACGCGAGCGCCGCGAAGTGGTCGCCGGGCACCCGCACCAGCTCCGCGCCGAGCACGGCGGCCGCCAGCGTCTCGACGCCCTGCGACATCTGGTCGTCGACACCGGCCAGGAACAGAGTCGGCACCGCCGGGGCATCTTCGTGGAAGTCGAACGGCTCGGCGTGCAGCGCGTCGATGAGCCCGACCACGGCCGCGGCGTCCAACCCCGGAGTGCGCAGCATCTGCGCGAACATCCCGACGATGGGATCGGCCGGCGCCGCACCTCCGACGGCGGTCTCCAGGGCGTTGACGTCGAGGGCGCCGAAGGGGTCCATCGGGCTGAGCGCACCGAGCACAAGGCGGCGTACGCGACCGGTGCCGGCGACAGCCCAGGCCAGCCGCGCACCCATCGAGTAGCCGATCACATCGCCCTGCTCCTGCCCGGATTCAGCGATGAGCTCGCCGAGCGCCGCAGCCAGGTCGGAGGTGGTCGCCGCGCCGCGCGGGAGCGCCGGGCCATCGCCGTGTCCTGGCAGGTCGACGACGATCGCGCCGCGGCCGGCTGCGGCGAGCGCGGCGACGATGCCGGTGTGCTCCCAGTCGGCGGAGCCGTTCGACGCGAGCCCGTGGATCAGCAGCACCGGATCGGGTCCCGGATGGATGCGAGGGGTCAGCAGAGGAGTTGTCATTCCTCCATCATGGCTCGTTCTGATATTATTTTCTACACTTGTAGAGTGATCAGACACATCGTCGTGACACACCACTGGAGGACCCTGCAATGACCGCCGATCCCACTCGAATCCTCGACGTCGCCACCGGCTACATGGCGTCGAAGCAACTCTTCAACGCCGCCCGCATCGGCGTGTTCCGCGCCATCTCCGACGGGGCCGCCACCGCCTCCGAGGTCGCCGCGGCGACCGAGCATCCGGAGCGTCAGGTACGCATCCTGCTGGATGCGTCCGCCTCCACCGGCCTGCTCACCCGCTCCGACGGTCGGTACGCCCTCGCCGAGGACGCCGCCGAATACCTGACCGGCGGCCCACACGACCTGAGCGCCTTCCTGAACTTCCTCGAGCTGGGCAGCTTCGAGGCCTTCGGCCACTACCGTCACACGGTCGACGCCGACGAGGGCGGCACCCTCGACTTCGACGAGGACGGCTGGGCCATGTTCATGGCCGGCGTCATGCAGTACAACGGCCTGCACGCCCGCGGCTTCGGCGAGGTCTTCGAGACCTCCGGTGCGACCCGCGTACTCGACTTCGGCGGGTTCACCGCCGGCTGGTCGATCGCCCTCGCCCAGCGCAATCCGGAGCTCACCTCTCGGATGGTCTACCCCGCCGAGTCCGGCCCGATGCTCACACCCGAGATCGAGGCTGCCGGGCTCTCCGACCGCATCGTCGTCGAGGCCGGCGACACCGTCACCGCCGTGCCCGGCGGCGACCACGACCTGGTGCTCGCCATCCACGTCATCCACCGCTTCACCGACGAGCAGAACCGTCAGATCCTGAAGAACCTGCGCGCCTCGGCGCGCACCGGCGCGAAGCTGGCGGTGTTCGACTACTTCCTCGACTCGCTCGACCGGCAGCGCGCTCTCGATGCCCGGCACGCGGCGGAGTACTTCAACTTCGACGGCACCGTGGTCTGGCCGGAGGAGACGGTCACCGCCTGGCTGAACGAGGCGGGCTGGGCGTTCAGTCACTACGTCGATGTGCCGGGCAGCCCTCGCGCACTCGTCGCCGAGGCCGTCTGACCGGCGTCACGACAGCAGAGGAAGCCGCCTGCGGGGATGCCCCGCAGGCGGCTTTCCGCATGCGGCATCCGGATCTGGGCGGGCGCGCGAGAGCCCCGCTCACCGCCTGGGCGGGGAGCGGGGGCTGTCAGCGACGACGCGGCGAGCTACGCCGGCTGCTGCTCCCGCAGCGTCAGCCAGGCGGACCGGCGCTCTGCCTGCAGCACCGGATCGGCCACCGGGGATGCCGCGAGCAGACGCCTGCTGTACGCGTGCTGCGGGTCGACGGTCATCTGGTCGCCGTCGCCGGTCTCCACGATCTCGCCCCGGTACATCACGGCCACGCGGTGGCATGCCCGTCGCACGACGCTGAGGTCGTGCGACACGAAGAGATACGAGACCCCCGTGTCGCGCTGCAGCTCGATGAACAGGTCCAGGATCGACGCCTGCGTGGTCAGATCCAGTGCGCTGACCGGCTCGTCGCAGATGATCAGCTTGGGCCTGCGGACGAGCGCCCGCGCGATGGCGATGCGCTGTCGCTGGCCCCCGGAGAACTCGCTCGGGTACCGGTCCTGCACCTGCCTGGGCAGCTGCACCCGATCGAGCATCTCCG
>JAITUD010000478.1 GCA_031286555.1 Microbacterium sp.
GCGCTGATCGGCGGCGTTCGGGAGCTGCTCGATGCGGCGTGTGCGTACTACAGCATCGTTCAGATGGTGATGCCGCTGGCCGGCATGAGCGAGGTGCTGTGGACGAAGCTGTACGACTCGACGATGCGCCGTGAGGGCGGTCCGCAGGCATCCGACTTCCTGCTCGGGTTCGACTCGGCACCGATGCGTTCGGAGCGTGCGCTGCACGAGCTGGCCGAGTGGTGCAGGACCCAGCCGGGGCTGGCGGAGCAGCTGGACGCCGGCGACGATCTGCCGGCGTCGTTCCAGGAGCGGCTCGATGCGTATCTCGCCGAGTACGGCCACACCGTCTACAACCTCGACTTCATCAACCCCGTGCCCGCCGACGATCCCGCACCCGTCATCGAGACGCTCAAGCACACGATCGCGGGGAACGCCGCCGACCCGGCCGAGCGGCAGAGGGCATCCGCGGCGCGGCGCGAGCGCATCACGCGCGAGCTCATCGCGCGGCTCGATCCCTTGCGACGCGGTCTCGCCGAGCGAAGGCTCGAGTCTGCGCAACTGTGGGCGCCGGTGCGGGAGGACGCCCTCGCCGCGATGGGACTCGCCTGGCCGGTTCAACGACGGCTGCTGCACGAGTTCGGCGCCCGGCTCGCGGCATCCGGCGCACTGGAGTCCGCCGAGGACGTGTTCTGGTTCACCGCGGCAGAAGCGGATGCCGCTGCCGCCGCGCTGGACAGGGGGGATGCCGCGCTTCCCGACCACCGCGCCGACGTCGACGAGCGCCGCCGCACCTGGCGCGGCCGCCGCCTCGCGACCCCGCCGCAGTACCTGCCGAAGAGCGGAATGATGACGTCGATGGAGCGCTTCATGCCGGCGAAGGAGAGCGACGACTCGGGGCCCGTGCTGCACGGCACCGGCGGATCGGGCGGTCAGGTCACGGCCCCCGCACGCGTGCTCGGCGGCACGGCCGATTTCGCGAGCTTCCAGCCCGGCGAAGTGCTGGTGGCGTCCATCACCACTCCGGCGTACACGCCCCTGTTCGCCCTGGCCGCAGGCGTGGTCACCGACATCGGGGGCGTGCTCAGTCACGGGTCGATCGTGGCGCGGGAGTACGGGATTCCCGCGGTGCTCGGCACCGGCACCGCGACCAAGCGGATCTCCACCGGAGACGTCCTCACGGTGAACGGCGCGACCGGGACGGTGCGGCTCCCCGGTGCGCCGGACGACGGCGCGGATGCCGCCGTCGCTCCCTCGAAGCGCGGCGGGCTGGTCGCCATCGGGCTCGGCGTTGCGGCCGCCGCCGGGATCGTGCTGCTCATCGCGCGCCGTCGGCGGCGCTGAGCGGCCGACCGCACGCCGGAGGGCGCCGGCCCGGATGCCCGGGAGCCGACGCCCTCCTCGCCTGCTGCGGCTCGCGCTACTTGATCTCGCGCACCTTGATCGTCGTGTCGTCGGCCGCCTTGGAGAGGGTTCCCGTCGCGATCAGCAGGTGCGGGCCGCCCGCGGAATCAGCCGGGACCGTGACCTCGCCCGAGACCCGGCCCTCGCCGTCGGCGGTCAGGGAGCCCAGCGCGGTGACCGTGCCGGGGCCCTGCTTCCGCAGCGTCACGGCGACCGGCTCTCCCGGTGCGAAGCCCGAGCCGGTGACCTTCACCGCAGTGCCGGCACGGACGTTCGCCCCACCCGCCGAGACGGATGCCTGGTACGTCGGCGGGGCGATGACCGGGCCTGCGGCGGCGAGCTCGCCGGCGGTCGCCCACGGGTTTCCGTTCACCTCTGACAGCGCGACCAGCTTCAGGTATCGCACCGGCTGCGGCGCGAACGACGCCAGCTGCGCGGAAGCACTGTTCTGGAAGGCGCCCTTGGCGACCGGCGCGCCCCAGTCGCCGTCGATCGCGCTCACCGTCTGCGAGGCGTACACCTCGTAGTCGCCGATGCGCCCGTTCGCGCCACCCGTGCCGGTGCTGCTGCGACCGGTGTGCCAGAGGCCGCAGATCGCCTGGGCCTCGCCGAGGTCGAGCACGATCGAGTGCGGGTAGGTCGCGGTGGTCGGCGACCACTGCGAGTGCCAGTACGTGGCCGGGTTGCCGTCGATCGCCGCGGCCGCGGGGCCGTTCGGCGCCGGCTCACCGGAGAGCTGCTGACTGGACACCGCGGCGATCGCCTTCGGCTGCAGCGTGACGGCGGCACAGGTCGCGTTCGCCGGAGTCTCGGCATGCGCGACGACCTTGCCGTCGCCGTCGACGAGGTCGAAGCCGAACACTCCGGTGCCGATCTCGGCCGCGATGTTGAACACCTTCGCCTCGGCGTCGACGCTGTCGTGCGAGGCGACATCGCCCACGGCGACCTCGGCAGGGACCGCAGTCCAACCGTCGGCGGTGCGAACGCGCAGTGTCGCGCCGGCCACCGCGCGATCCGTCATGTTGCTGATCGTCACGGTGAAGGTGCCCGACCCGCCGGGTGCCGCAGAGACCGCGGCGGGCGAGACCGCCAGCGACACGTCGCCGTCCGCCTTCCACACCGTGCGGCCCCAGTCGGCCGGGGTCTGCACCACGCGGCCGTCGGCCACGTCCTTGAACCCCTTGTATGCGACGGGCACGTTCTTCAGCCCCTTCGAGATCGACAGGAACTGCTGGCTCGCCGCGTTCGCGACGGTGTAGCCGCCGTCGGCCTCGCGCACCTGCCACTTCTGCAGGGTGGTGGTCGCGCAGTTCGCCAGCGTCACATCCGCACCGATCTCGACCGGCACGTTCAGACGCATGGTCCCGGCGCGGCTCAGGTCGAGGCAGCGGCCGTCCGCAGCGCGGATCGTGTAGTAGCCGTCGTCGGTGCGGGTGAAGGTGAACGTGTCACCGGCATCCGCCAGTGCCGTGCCGGAGCCGGCACCCGCGGCGAGCGCGCCGCCCTCGGTCTGCAGCGTGTAGGCGCCGGACGGCAGCGGCTGCCGGTCGGCGTTCTCCCACAGCGGGGCGCGGCCGACGACGTCCATGGCCTTCTTGAAGTCGGCGTAGGTCTTCCAGGGGCGGTCATTCGTCCAGGTCGTCTGCGCGACCAGACGCAGCGGCTCGAGCATCCTCTTCTCGGTGGTGTTCTCGGCCTCGGCCGGCGTTCCGCCGTCGGGCCAGATGCTCATTCGGGCGCCCAGGATCTTGTCGGTGCCGCCGGTGACCTTCTGTCCGTAGAACTGCGCCGGTGTCCAGCCTCCCTCGTACAGGCCCTTGCTGTCGACGCCGTAGCCGCCTCGGACCATGTAGAGCGAGTTGGAGATGTTGTTGACCTCGTGGCCCCAGTCGATGAACTGCTGCGGCTTGATGGTGGACCCTGCCTGGTTCCAGTGCTCGATGATGATGTCGGTGTCGAAGCGCACGAACTTGTTGTCGGTCATGACGCCGTCGTTCCAGATGCGCATCGTCTTGCCCTTGGACTTCACGTAGGCGTTGACCTTGTTCGTGTACCAGGCGACGACGTCGTTCTCGGTGGCTCCGGCGCCGAACTTCTCCTCGGCGAAGCGCTTGATCTGCGGATAGTTCTTGTAGCCGCTGCCGAGCATGTACTCGTCGGCGCCCATGTGCCAGTACTTCGTGGTGAACACGTCGGCGTACTCGTCGATGAGGTCGGTGTAGAAGTCGAAGGACGCGTCCTTGGTGATGTCCATGCGCACCTCGTCCTTGGCGCCGGTGCTCTCGTTGGTGAGCTGCAGCTCCGGCATGTTCTCGAGCCAGATCTCCATGTGGCCCGGGGAGTTGATCTCGGGGATCACGTCGATGCCGTACCGGTTCGCCTTCTTCACGAGCGCGCGGATGTCGTCCTTCGTGTAGTACGACCACGTGTTGGTCTGCGGGTACCCGTCGACCTTCACCTTGAGCTCGAGCATCAGCGTGTTCATCTTCAGGTACGCCATGTCCTCGATGAGCCGGTCCATGAACTCCGTGGAGATGTTGATGACGCAGGCGCACACCGTCACGCCGCGCTCCGCGTACTCCGGGACGTCGACGACCGAGCCCCGCGGCAGGGTGTCCTGCTGCGTGAGCATCTGCAGCACCGTGCGGGTGCCGTTGAACACGCCGGCCCGGTCGGCACCGGTGACCACGATGCTGTCGCCGACCGTGAGCTGGTAGCCCTGGTCGCCGAGGTCGTCCCGGCCGTCGTCGATGCGCAGCTCGATGTCGCCCGCGCCGGTGTCGGCACCGACGACCTTCGCACCCGGATGCCCGGCGGCGAGCTCGCTGCGCAGGATGTCGGCCGCGGAGGTCAGACCGGCGTCGTCCGGGTCGGCGACGATCGCGAGATCGTCTGCCGCGGTGAACACGCCCTCGGCGCTCTGCCAGCCGGAGATCGACGGGATCACGTCGGGAAGAGCTGCGGATGCCGCGGACGCCGGCGCGGCGAGCAGCAGCGAGCTCACGGCGAGCACGGTCGCGGTGATCGTGGCGGACAGGGCGCGGATCCTGCGCGCTCGTGTGCTGGATGGACTCACGGGACTGCCTCTCTGGACGACGGTGTCCGGCGCCTGGTGGCGTCGAGCGGGTTGTGGCATCGATAACATATCGAGCGCGGCTAAGCTGTGTCAACGGATTCGAAGGAGGGGCCGGTGACCGGAAGCGAGACCTCGCAGCGACCGCCGGGGATGCTCGACGTCGCACGCGTCGCCGGTGTATCGGCCCAGACGGTCTCTCGAGTGTTGCGCGATCACCCCTACGTCTCCGACGAGAAGCGGCAGCGCGTGCTGGCCGCCGTCGAGCAGCTCGGCTATCGCATGAACACCGCCGCCCGCGCGCTCTCATCCGGTCGCACCAGGACCATCGGCCTGGTCAGCATGGCCACCGAGTCGTATGCCGGCGCCATCACCCAGTCCAGCGTCGAGCATGCCGCCGACGCCGAGCACTACATCGTCGTCGGCGCCCAGATCTCCACGCCCGACGCCGAGTCGATCAGCGGGGCGCTGCGCCGCCTGGAGCGCCTCGGCGCGGAGGCCATCATCCTGGCCGTGCCGCTACGCACGGCAGATCACCGCATCGAGCAGGTCGCAGAGCACCTGCCCACCGCCACGATCGGCGGCTCGCCCGTGGGCAGGGCGCGGGCGCTCGACGTCGACCAGCGGGCCGTGGCCCGCCTCGCCACGGAGCACCTGCTCTCGCTCGGGCATCGCACCGTGCAGCACGTCTCCGGCCCCGGCGACTGGATCGACGCGGTGGAGCGCACCACCGCCTGGCGCGAGGTGCTGACCACGGCGGATCGGGAGACCCCCACCGTGATCCACGGCGACTGGTCCCCGGAATCGGGCTATCAGGCCGGGCTGCGCCTCGGCGCCGACCCGAGCGTCACGGCGGTGTTCGTCGCCAGCGACGAGATGGCCTTCGGGGTCGTCCGCGGACTGCACGAAGCGGGACGACGGGTGCCGGAGGACGTCTCGGTGGTCGGGGTCGACGACATCCCGCTCGCCGCGTACTGCACCCCCGCGCTGACCACGGTGGCGCAGCCCTTCGCCGAGCTGGGGCGCGGCGCCGTGGCATCCGTCACCGCGCGCCTGGAGGGGCGCGACGATCCCACCAGCGACGTCAGCCTCTCGCCCCGTCTCGCCGTGCGCGGGTCGACCGCGGCACCCGCGGTCTGAACTGTCAGCCGGCGAAGGACAGCCCGGCGGCGACGGTGAACCCGAGCACGGTGAACAGACCGGTCGACTCCTGCGCCTTGGACTGCGCCTCGGGCACCATCGAGTCGACCAGCATCACCAGCAGCGCGCCGGCGGCGAAGCCGTCGACGGCGGCCTGGAACGCCGGACTCACGGCATCCGTGATCGCATAGCCGGCGACCGTCGAGAGCATGCAGATCACGGTGACGCCGGCCCACAGCGCCAGCATCCGCCCCCGCTTCATGCCGGATTCGAGCAGGTCGGATGCCGAGCCGATCGACTCCGGCAGGTTCGAGACGAGGATCGCGATCACCAGCGCCAGGCTCACGCCGTCGCCGGAGGCGAGGCCGATGCCCAGCACGAGCTGCTCGGGGATGCCGTCGAGCAGAGCGCCGACCGCGAGCGGTATGCCCGACGGGCCCTTCGCCGCGGCCGCCCGCGCATCGACGATCCGATCGGCGACGTAGTAGGTGAGCGCGCCGACAGCGAGGCCGCCGACGAGGGGCACCGGCCCCCCGACGCCCAGGCCCTCCTGCACCAGCTCGAACGAGATCGACGAGATCAGCGCGCCGGCGCCGAAGCCCAGCACGATGCCGAGCAGCTTCGGCGGCCATCTGCGCACCAACGAGAGCAGCGCGCCGAGGAACAGCGGCGCCGCAGCGACCGCACCCCACAGCCAGGCCTGACCCATGCGCTCACCGTAGCCCGAGCGCAGACTTCCGTGGAGTCAGCGCCCCGTCAGCGCAGCGCGCAGGAGGTGGTGCCGGTGACCTCGTTGCCGGTGCCGTTCGCGCGCACGCCGTCGCAGTTCAGATCGCCGCCGACGGTGTTCTTCACGAGGGTCGCGTGCTGGGCATCCGAGATGTCCAGCGTGCCGCCCACCGTCGTCAGCTTCACGACAACGCCCTGGGTGCGGGTGATCGACAGGTCGCCGCCGACCTGCGAACCGGTCACGACAAGGTCGCGCAGCCCGCCCGCGGCGACAGTGCCGTCGAAGGTGCTGTCGATGAGCTTCACGATGTCGTAGCCCTCGAAGGACAGGTCGCCCGTCACCTTCTGGCCTGTCACGACACAGGCCCGGTCGCCGTCGGCGGACCCGGCCGTGCACAGTGCGTCGGCGCGCTCCGCGGGAGTGGCATCGGCCTGCGGAGCATCCGTCTCGGGAGCATCCGTCGTCTGCGTCGTCGACGGGACCGGCGGCTTCGCGGCATCCTCCGACTGCGGCGCGCAGGCAGACAGGCCCAGCGCGAGAAGCGTCGTGGCGAACAGGATGCCGGTGGTGCGGCGCATTGCGATCTCTCCAGAGTTCCGTGGCAAAGGCTCAACCCTAACCCTGTCCCCTTTCACGGGCGAATCCGCTGGCGCGTCCCGCGCGCGCTGGCCAGGATGGACAGGGGATGGGGGGCGATCGCCCCACTGGATGACTGGAGACGCCATGGATCACAAGCCCGCCTCGGCAGCGATCAAGGCGCAGCACGACGCTGCGCTGAAGAATCTTCCGTTCGACGACACGACCGACTTCGACGACAGTTCACGCGGGCTGATCGCCGACCTCGAGCCGAACGTCGTCAAGAATGCCGCCGGTGAGGTCGTGTGGGACAACGACAGCTATGCGTTCCTCGCCGGCGATGCGCCCGACACCGTGCACCCGAGCCTGTGGCGGCAGTCCACCCTCGTGGCGCGCTCCGGCCTGTTCGAGGTCATCGAGGGCATCTACCAGGTGCGCGGTGTCGACCTGTCCAACGTCACCTTCGTCGAGGGCGAGACCGGCGTGATCGTCATCGACCCGCTGATCTCCACCGAGACCGCCGCGGCGGCCCTCGGCCTGTACCGCGAGCACCGCGGCGAGCGCCCGGTGACCGCCGTGATCTTCACGCACTCGCACATCGACCACTTCGGCGGTGTCTTCGGCGTCACCTCACAGGAAGAGGTGGATGCCGGCAAGGTGCACGTCATCGCACCGGAGGGCTTCGTCGAGCACGCAGTCGCGGAGAACATCTACGCGGGCACCGCCATGGGACGCCGCGCCGGCTACATGTACGGCGCGGCCCTCGAGCGCGGCCCGCATGGCGCGGTGGGAGCCGGCCTCGGCCAGACCACGTCGACCGGGTCGGTCGGCCTGATCGTGCCGACGCTGACGATCAGCACGACCGGAGAGAAGCACACCGTCGACGGCGTCGAGATCGAGTTCCAGATGGCACCGGGCACCGAGGCGCCGTCCGAGATGCACTTCTACTTCCCCGGCTACCGCGCACTGTGCATGGCCGAGAACGCCACACATACTCTGCACAATCTGCTCACGCTGCGCGGCGCACTCGTGCGTGACCCGCACGTGTGGTCGCAGTACCTCACGGAGGCCATCGCCACCTTCGGAGACCGCACCGACGTCGCCTTCGCGTCGCACCACTGGCCCACCTGGGGTCAGGAGCGGATCACCGAGTTCCTGGGGCTGCAGCGCGACCTGTACGCCTATCTGCACGATCAGACCCTGAGCCTGATCAACAGGGGCTACACCGGAGCAGAGGCAGCCGAGATGTTCCAACTGCCGCCGGCGCTCGAGAACGCCTGGCACGCCCGCGGCTATTACGGTTCAGTCAGTCACAACGTGAAGGCGATCGCGCAGCGCTACCTCGGTTGGTTCGACGGCAACCCGGCGCGGCTGTGGGCGCACCCGCCGGTGGAGCAGGCGAAGCGGTACGTCGCTCTCGCCGGCGGCGTCGACAACATCGTGGCCGCTGCACAGGCGGCCTTCGACGAGGGCGATTTCCGCTGGGCGGCTACGCTGCTCGACCACGCCGTGTTCACTGATGAGAGCCATTCCGGGGCCCGCGCACTTTACGCCGACACCCTCGAGCAGCTGTCGTACGGCTCGGAGAACGGAACCTGGCGCAACTTCTTCGCCTCCGGCGCCACAGAGCTGCGCCAGGGCAACTTCGGCACTCCGACCACGACGAGTTCGGAGACGATCCTCGCGCAGCTTTCGCCCGAAATGCTGCTCGACGCGATCGCGGTCCAGATCGACGGGCCGAAGGCCTGGGACCTCGACCTGGCCCTCGCGCTCGATCTGACCGATCTGCAGCGCACCTTCCGAGTGACCCTTCGCAACGGCGTACTGGTGTACCTCGAGGACGGAGAGGGCGACGTGTCGCTCACACTGCACCTGCCGAAGCTGCGCCTGCTGGCGTTGATCGGCGGCGACCTCGAGTCCCCCGGGATCGAGATCGACGGCGACATCGACACGCTCAAGAAGCTGCTCGCGGTCGTGACCCCGAACGACCCGGCCTTCAACATCGTCACTCCGTGACATCCGCCTGAACAATCCGGAGCCCCGTCGCCTCGTGCGGCGGGGCTCCGTCGTTTGTGCGGAGCCCTCCGCCGATACCATTCAAATGGTATTCTGATGGCATGAAGGCCACCATGGACAAGGCAGGACGGATCGTGATCCCGGCCAGCATGCGCGAGCGGTTGGGCATGCTTCCCGGTCCGGTGGATCTGATCATCGACGGCGACGGCATCCGGATCGAGATCGAGACGCACGACAACGTCGTCGA
>JAITUD010000289.1 GCA_031286555.1 Microbacterium sp.
CACGTCGGCCAGGTTCTCGTGCACGAGACGGCGGAGCGCGGGCGCGGCGTCCTGGTTCGAGGACAGCCAGGCGCGGGTGGCATCTCGCAGCTCGACGGTCGCGAGCGACCGCGGGTACAGACCGACGACCAGATAGTCGGCGATCTGGTACGTGCGCGACGTCCAGATCGGCAGCAGCATCTCGAAGTACTTCGGCACGAAGTCGCCGAGCACCTCGACACCGGAGGGGTGCACGAAGCCGGCGGCGGCGGCGCGCACGATCGTGTTGGGCAGGTCGGCGTTGTCGACCAGCGAGGTCCAGGCGGTCTGCTTGGCGTCCGCGGAGGGCAGCGAGGCACGCGCCTGCGCGGCGAACTCGGCGCCCTTCGAGGTGTTGTCCGCCGCCAGAGCGGCGTCGATCGCCGCGGCATCCGTGGCGCCGGCGGCGGCGAGGCCGACCAGCAGCTGCCAGGACAGGTCCGCATCGATCTCGAGGCCGGGCAGGGTGTCCTCGCCGGAGCGGAGCCGACCGACGATGCCGGCGTGCTCGGGCGTGACGAGGATGTTCGCGAAGGCGGTGACCAGCTGCAGCTGGCTGTCGCTGCCCGCCGCGGCACCCTGAGCGAGGGACCACAGGCCGTCGGCCACCTTCTCGCGCGAGGAGGCGCGCTGCGACGGCGTGACGTAGGCCGACGCGGCGAGGCCCAGCTGGGCGAGCGTGGTGCGGATGGTGGTCGACTCGGTCTCCCGGCCGATGTTGCCCAGCACCAGATCGATGTAGTCGCTCGCGCTGCTCTCGGCGTCGCGGGTCTGGTCCCAGGCCGCGCCCCAGACGAGCGAGCGGGCGAGCGGGTCGCTGATGTCGGAGAGGTGCTCGATGGCGGTGGCCAGCGACTTCTCGTCGAGGCGGATCTTCGCGTATGCGAGGTCCTTGTCGTTCAGCAGCACCAGCGCGGGGCGCTTCAGCCCCTGCAGCTCGGGCAGCTCGGTGCGGTCGCCGTCGACGTCGACCTCGACGTAGTGCGTGCGCACCAGGGCGCCGCCCTCGAGGTCGTAGAAGCCGATGCCCAGGCGGTGCGGGCGGATGGTCGGGTAGTCGGCCGGCGCGGTCTGCGTGACGGCGAACCGGGTGATGACGCCGCTGGAGTCCTCGGCCACGACGGGGGCGAGGGTGTTCACACCCGCGGTCTCGAGCCACTTCTTCGACCACGTGGTCAGGTCGCGGCCGCTGGTGCGCTCCAGCTCGACGAGCAGGTCGCTGAGCTCGGTGTTGCCCCAGGAGTGCTTCTGGAAGTACGCCGAGACTCCGGCGAAGAAGGCGTCGATGCCCACCCAGGCGGTGAGCTGCTTGAGCACCGATCCGCCCTTGGCGTAGGTGATGCCGTCGAAGTTGACGAGGACGTCCTCGAGGTCGTTGATCTCGGCGACGACGGGGTGCGTGGAGGGCAGCTGGTCCTGCCGGTACGCCCAGGTCTTCTCCATGGCGTTGAACGTGGTCCACGCCTCGGTCCACTCGGTCGCCTCGGCGGTGGCGATGGTCGAGGCCCACTCGGCGAACGACTCGTTCAGCCAGAGGTCGTTCCACCACTTCATGGTGACCAGGTCGCCGAACCACATGTGCGCGAGCTCGTGCAGGATCGTGACGACGCGGCGCTCCTTGACCGCATCGGTGACCTTGCTGCGGAACACGTAGGTCTCGGTGAACGTGACGGCGCCGGCGTTCTCCATGGCACCCGCATTGAACTCGGGCACGAAGAGCTGGTCGTACTTCGCGAACGGGTAGGGCACCCCGAACTTCGCCTCGAAGTAGGCGAAGCCCTCGCGGGTCTTGTCGAAGATGTAGTCGGCGTCGAGGTGCTGCCACAGGCTCTTCCGACCGTAGACGCCGAGCGGGATGACGCGGCCGGAGGCGCTGGTCAACTCGGAGAACACCGACTCGTAGGGGCCGGCGACGCGCGCGGTGATGTACGACGAGATCCGGGGGGTGGGCTCGAAGCCCCACGTGGCGATCGTGGTGTCATCGTGGACGATCGGCTCGGGCGTGGGCGAGTTCGACACGACCTTCCAGGCCGACGGCGCGGTGACCGTGAACTGGAACGTCGCCTTCAGGTCGGGCTGCTCGAAGACGGCGAAGACGCGGCGGGAGTCGGGCACCTCGAACTGCGAGTAGAGGTAGACCTCTCCGTCGACCGGGTCGACGAAGCGGTGCAGGCCCTCGCCCGTGTTGGTGTAGAGGCAGTCCGCGTCGACGACGAGCACGTTCTCGGCCTGCAGGCCGTCGAGAACGATGCGGGAGTCCGCGAACACCGCGCTGGGGTCGAGCTGCTCTCCGTTGAGCGAGATCTCGCGCACATCTCGGGCGATGAGGTCGATGAAGGTGAAGGCCCCCGGGGTCGCAGTGAAGCGCACGACGCTGCGCGATCCGAACACCTCATCGCCCTTGGTGAGGTCGAGCGTGACCTCATAGGACTGCGTGTCGATGACGGCGCGGCGCTCCTGCGCTTCGATGCGGGTGAGGTTCTCTCCAGGCACAGCTCTTCTCCCAGTGGTGAGGGGGTGTCGCCACGGTCCGGCGCTGCTGGCGCCGACGGCAACCATGACAGCCTACGCCAGGCATCCGTGCCACCGAATTCCACGGCCTGCGGGATCGGGACCCTCATAGGGAGCGGTGGAAGGATGAAGGAGTGACTGTGACTCCCGTCGATATCGTTCCCTTCGCCTCTCCTGCCGCCGCTTCCGGCGCGCCGTTCGTGGAGACGCCCGTCGCCTACGATGCGCTGATCCTCGCGAGCTTCGGCGGGCCCGAGGGGCAGGACGA
>JAITUD010000001.1 GCA_031286555.1 Microbacterium sp.
GGGCTGGCTCGGGCGCTCGCGCTGCAGCCCGCGCTGATCGTCGCCGACGAGCCGGTGTCGGCTCTGGACGTGTCGATCCAGGCGCAGGTGCTGAACCTCATGAAGCAGCTGCAGCGCGAGCGCGAGCTGACCTACCTGTTCATCAGCCACGACCTGTCCGTGGTGCGGTACCTGTCCGACGTGATCGCCGTGATGTACCTGGGCAAGGTCGTCGAGATCGGACCCGCCGCCGAGGTGTACGCAGCCCCGCGGCACCACTACACGCGAGGCCTGATCGACGCGATCCCGGTCGCCGACCCCGCTGCCGAGCGCTCGAAGGCGAAGCTCGGCGTGAGCGGTGAGCTGCCCAGCGCGATGGACCCGCCAAGCGGATGCCGGTTCCGTACCCGCTGCCCCGCCGCGCAGGACATCTGCGCGCAGGTCGAGCCGGTGTTGCGCGTGGGTGGGGGATCGGCACAGGATGCCGGGGAGCCGGGCGCCCATCGGGTCGCCTGTCACTTCCCGCTCGAGGCCGCGTCGTTCCTCGACGCCACCGCGCACCGGCCCGAGGGGATGGGGCCGGTGCGCGAGACCCACCACCCGTGAGCCGTTGAGCGAACGAGGCCCCCGCCCCCCGGGGTCGTTGAGCGAGCGAGGTACGAGCGAGACGAAACGCGCTGCGGCCGCCGGACACCTCACGACGTTTCGGCTGCGGCGCTGGCGCGCCTCCGCTCAACGACCCGGAGAAGGGTAGCAAAATAGTTGCTACCAAAGTAGGATCAGGACATGTCGTACACGAAGGTCAGCCTGAGCCTCAGCGAGGATGACGTCGCGTTCCTCGACTCTGAGACTCTCGGCGGGCGGTACGCCTCGCGCTCCGCGGCCGCGCAGGACGCGGTGCGGCTGCTGCGCGAGAGCCGGCTGGCGGATGCCTATGCCGAGGCCTTCGCGGAGGACTATGACGACGAGTGGGACGCCGCGGCGGATGACGGGCTCGCGTCGGCATGAGCGCCGCGTCGATTCCGCTGCTCCGTCGCGGGCAGATCGTCCTGGTCTCATTCGATCCGCTCGTCGGGTCCGAGGCGAGCAAGACCCGCCCGGCCGTGATCGTGAGCAACAACACCGCGAACGCGGTCGCCGCGCGGAGCGATCGTGCGACGGTGACCGTCGTGCCACTGACCTCGAACACCGCGAAGGTGCACCCGTTCCAGGTGCGGCTTCCGGCCGGCGCGACCGGCCTCGAGCGAGACTCGAAGGCTCAGGCCGAGCAGGTGCGCACGATCGCGGTCGCCCGCATCGCGCGGCCGGTCGGCTGGGTTCCAGCGGAGCTCATGGGCGCGCTCGACGAGGCGCTCCGACTGCACCTCGGGCTCTGACCCATCGCATTGACGTCTCGCAGATGGCGGACGTATCTGCGTCCGGCAGCAGGGCTCGCCGTGTGGCATCCGCCGTCTGCAGATCGATCCGCCGCGCGCGAATCAGCCTCAGACCGCGGGCCGCGCGGCGGCCTCGCGGGAGGCGCGGGATGCCGGCGACGAGGCGCCGACCTTCCAATACCCGGTGAAGCTCACCAGGGCCTTGTCGACCCCGCGCTCGTTCACGAGCATCCGTCGTCCGCCGGAGGCGAGGGCCTGCTCGCCGGCGAGGTAGGCGTGGAACGGCGCATCCGGCAGCACCTGGGCGCGCAGCGCGGCCAGCGCCGCGGTGCCGGACGCCTCGGTCGCGGCGCGCACAACCCAGCGCAGCTCGACACCTCGGGGATGCCGGAAGTCCAGCGCATCCGCGAGATCTCCGACCTCGATGATCGCGACTCCCGTCGCCGAGGCGGGCAGAGAGGCGCAGATGCCGGAGATCGCCGGCAGCGCCGTCTCATCGCCGACGAGCACCACGCGGTCGGTGCCGCGCTCGGGATTGAAGCAGAGGCCCTCGTCGATGATCAGCACGTGCTCGCCGGGCCGGCAGGTCTCGGCCCAGCGGGATGCCGGACCGGCGGGGCCCTCGGCGGCCGAGCCGTGCAGCACGAAGTCGACGTCGATCTCGGCACCGGTCCCCGCGGTCGCCGGCCGGTGCGCGCGCACCGTGTAGTTGCGCATCACCGGGCGCTCGCCGTCGGGGATGCGCAGGAACTTCAGGTATCCCAGCATCCCGTTCGCCTTCGGCGGCACCCGGTCGAGGGCGGCCTCGCCGCCGAGCGGCAGGAACAGCCGGAACCACTGGTCGTGGCCCATCGGGCGGAACCGGGCGACATCACCTCCGCCGAACGTGACGCGCACCCAGCGGGGCGCGATCCGCTCGGTGCGCAGCACGGTGAGGTGCAGCAGCTCCTGTGCGTCCGGCTTGACGATCTTGGGCAGGGTCATGGCAGCTCCCAGGGGAAGGTCGCGAGAAGAAGGACAGTGGATGCCGCGACGACGGCGACCGAGAACGCCGTGTCGCGTACGCGCCACGGCACGAGGTGCCGCTCGGTTCGGGTGGGGTGCGCGCCGAAGGCGCGGGCATCCATCGCGAGCGCGACCCGCTCGGCGTGCCGGATGCCGCCGGCCAGGAGCGGCACGATGTAGCCCCAGCCGCGCGCCAGCCGGGCGAACGGTCCGCGCCCGCCGTGGTGACCGCGCACCCGGTGCGCGGCGCGGATGATCGACAGCTCGTGCCCGAAGCGCGGCACGAACCGGTAGGCGGCGAGCGCCGTGTAGCCGATCCGGTAGGGGATGTGCAGCTGCTGCACGCCCGCGCGCACCAGGTCGGAGCCGGTGGTGGTGAGGCCGCCGATCAGGGCCAGCGAGAGGATCGCGCCGAGGCGCAGCGCGGAGGCCGCGCCGATCGCGAGGGCTCCGGCGCGCAGGGTCCAGTCGCCGGCGCTCAGGATGCCGGGGGTGCCGGCGACCAGCTCCGGCGAGACCCAGAGCGAGAAGCCGAGCGCGATCACGGCGAGGCCCACCGGCACTGCGACGAAGAGCAGCAGCGCGATGCGGCGGGTCAGGCGGGTGCCGCTGAGGAT
>JAITUD010000005.1 GCA_031286555.1 Microbacterium sp.
GGCATGAACGTATCGATGCAGGACGGCTTCAACCTGGGCTGGAAGCTCGGCGCGGTGCTCACCGGGCGCTCGCCGCAGGAGCTGCTGGAGACCTACGCCGCCGAGCGACGCCCCGTCGCACAGCAGCTGATCGACTTCGACAAGGAGTGGTCCTCGCTCATGGCGCGCAAGCCCGAGGAGATCTCCGACCCGCAGGAGCTCGCCACCTTCTATCTCGGCACGGCCGAGTTCCCCTCCGGCTTCATGACCGAGTACCAGCCGTCGATGATCGTCGCGGATGCCTCGCAGCAGGAACTCGCAACCGGGTTCCCGCTCGGACGACGCTTCAAGTCCGCCGAGGTGGTTCGGGTCTGCGACGGCAACGTGGTGCATCTCGGGCACCACGCCAAGGCCGACGGTCGCTGGCGCGTGTACGGCTTCGGCGACCGCTCCGGTGCTGCCCTCGATGACTGGGCCGCGTGGATCGGCGGCGAGATCGCGAAGTTCACCCCGGCCGACGCCGACCTCGATGCGGTGTTCGACGTGAAGGCGATCTACCAGCAGCCCTTCGAGGAGATCGACCTGCCCGATGTGCCCGACGTGCTGCAACCGAAGACCGGGCCGCTAGGTCTGACCGACTGGGAGAAGGTGTACTCCGCGGCGCCGAACGCCTGGTGCCGCAGCGACATCTTCGACGAGCGCGGGCTGTCCCGTGACGGGGTCGTGATCGTGGTGCGTCCCGACCAGTACGTGGCCGCGATCCTGCCGCTGCAGGCCCGCGACGAGCTGGCGTCCTTCCTGGACGGGGCCTTCCTGCCGGCATCCTGATCGGCGTGCGAGAGGGGCCGTTGACAAGACGGCCCCTTTTGTGCTGAAATCTCTCTATTCGAAAAAGAAGTTTCGGATTGTGAAATCGAGTGTCGTCGACGAAGTCGTCGCCGAGAGGGGTACATCACAATGACCGCAGAAGACTACGTGCACATACCCAGCCGGGGCTCCGAGGGCCTCGCAGAGCCGCCCTCGGCCCTGGTCGCCGTGCAGGCGGGCATCAGCCCGCGGCTGTACAACAACGACCTCGCGCCGACGACCCGGGAGGGCCGGCACTGGAGCGCGTACAGCATCTTCACCCTGTGGGCGAACGACGTGCACAGCCTGGGAAACTACGCGTTCGCCATCGGGCTGTTCTCACTGGGGCTCAGCGCGGGCGGCGTGCTCGCGGCACTCGCCTTCGGCGCGCTGTTCCTGTTCCTGCTGCTCACGCTCTCCGGGTTCATGGGCGAGAAGACGGGGGTCCCGTTCCCCGTCATGAGCCGCATCGCGTTCGGCATCCACGGGGCGCAGATCCCCGCGCTGCTGCGCGGCGGCGTCGCGATCGCCTGGTTCGGCGTGCAGACCTTCCTCGCCTCGCAGGTGCTGCAGGTGGTGCTCATCGCGATCCTTCCCGGCCTGAAGGGACTGCAGGAGGGCTCCTTCCTCGGACTGTCGGCCCTCGGCTGGATCACGTTCGTGACGCTCTGGATCGTGCAGGTCATCATCGTCAGCTACGGCATGGAGATGATCCGCAAGTACGAGGCATGGGCCGGTCCCATCATCCTCGCCACGTTCGTCGCCCTCGCCGTCTGGGTGCTCGTGCAGTCCGGGTTCCAGATCGACTGGGCTCCGGCCGGCCAGGCCGAGGGCGGCGAGTTCTGGCTGACCGCACTCGGTGCGGCATCCCTCTGGGTGGCCATCTACGGCACCTTCGTGCTCAACTTCTGCGACTTCACCCGCGGCGCCAAGTCGAAGAAGGCGATCGTGAAGGGCAATTTCTGGGGTATCCCGATCAACATGCTGTTCTTCGGCGTCGTCGTCGTGGTGCTCACCGGCGGATCCTTCAAGATCAACGGCGAGCTCATCACCTCGCCCTCGCAGGTCGTCGCCGCCATCCCGAACACCTTCCTGCTCGTGCTCGCCTCGCTGGCGCTGATCGTGCTGACCATCGCCGTGAACCTGATGGCCAACTTCGTGGCACCGACCTATGCGCTGACCAACCTGTTCCCGCGGCATCTGAACTTCCGCAAGGCGGCGATCCTCTCGGCCGTGATCGGCCTGGTCATCCTGCCGTGGAACCTGTACAACTCGCCGGTCGTCATCAACGTGTTCCTCGGCGGCCTCGGCGCCCTGCTCGGCCCGCTGTTCGGCATCATCATGGTGGACTACTGGATCATCAAGAAGCAGCGCATCAACGTCCCCGAGCTGTATTCGGACGCCCCGTCGGCCGAGTACGCGTACAAGCGCGGCTTCAACCCCCGCGCCGTGATCGCGCTGATCCTCTCCGGCGCATTCGCCTTGATCATCACTTTCGTGCCCGCGTTCGCGGGACTGCACGACTTCTCGTGGTTCGTCGCCGCGGGCTCCGCCGCAGTGATCTATGCGATCATCGCCGACAGGCGAGGCCCCTTCCACGACGTGGACGGCACCGAGATCGCCGTCACCCCCACCCACTGACATCCCGAGAACCCGGAACGGAAACAGGAACATGCGCATTCTCGTCGCGAACGTGAACACCACGGAGACGATGACCGATGGCATCGCAGAGGCGGCGCGCGCCGCAGCGTCGCCCGGCACCGAGATCATCGGGATCACCCCGGACTTCGGCGCGGAGTCGTGCGAGGGCAACTTCGAGAGCTACCTCGCCGCGATCGCCGTGATGGACAAGGTCATCCGCTACGAGGGCGAGTACGACGCCGTCATCCAGGCGGGATACGGCGAGCACGGCCGCGAGGGGCTCCAGGAGCTGCTCGAGGTGCCGGTCGTCGACATCACCGAGGCCGCCGCCTCGACCGCCATGTACCTCGGCCGCTCCTACTCGGTCGTCACCACCCTCGACCGTGCGGTGCCGCTCATCGAGGATCGGCTGATCCTCGCGGGCCTGCACGACCGGTGCGCCTCGGTGCGCTCCTCTGGCCTCGGCGTGCTCGAGCTCGAGTCCGACCCCGAGCGCGCGATCGAGGCGATCGCCGCCGAGGCGCAGCGCGCCGTCGAGATCGATCGCGCCGAGGTGATCGTGCTCGGCTGCGGCGGGATGGCCGAGCTGAAGGACCGCGTCGTCGAGCTCTGCGGCGTGCCCGTCGTCGACGGCGTGCAGGCGGCCGTCGCCGTCGCGGAGGGGCTGGTGCGCCTCGGGCTCACCACCTCCAAGGTGCGCACCTACGCCCCGCCGCGACCGAAGCGGATCACCGGCTTTCCCGGCCTGGGCCGCTGAAACCGGCGCACAATCTAATGACCCGAAACACAGCAGGACCGGCGGAGCAGCCGGCAGAAGGGAATCGCGAGATGTCGCAGCAGACCGAACCACAGGGAGCCGTGTCGCTCGACCCGACCGGTGAGCACTACGACCTGGTGATCCGCGGTCAGCGCGTGCTGACCACGGCGGGCATCGCCCCGCGCGAGGTCGGCGTGCGCCAGGGGAAGATCGTGGCGATGCAGCCACTCGGCAACAACCTGAAGGGCACGGAGACCATCGAGCTCGCCGATGACGAGACGCTGATCCCCGGACTGGTCGACACGCACGTGCACGTCAACGAGCCCGGTCGCACCGAGTGGGAGGGCTTCGCCTCGGCCACTCGCGCCGCAGCAGCCGGCGGTGTCACGACCATCGTGGACATGCCGCTGAACAGCATCCCTCCGACGGTCAGCGTGGATGCGCTGAACGAGAAGCGCGCGGTCGCGCGCGACCAGGTGCACGTCGACGTGGGCTTCTGGGGCGGCGCGATCCCGGGCAACACCGACGACCTGCGCCCGCTGCACGACGCCGGCGTCTTCGGCTTCAAGAGCTTCCTGCTGCACTCCGGTGTGGACGAGTTCCCGCCGCTGGACCCGGAAGAGCTCGAGAAGGACATGCGCGAGCTGAAGAAGTTCGACTCCGTCATGATCGTGCACGCCGAGGACTCCCGCGCGATCGATCGCGCCCCGCAGCC
>JAITUD010000022.1 GCA_031286555.1 Microbacterium sp.
GCGCTGATCGAGCAGGCCCACAACGAGGCCTACCAGGTGATCAGCGACAACCGCGACATTCTGGACCGCCTCGCGCTCGCTCTGCTCGAGGAGGAGACCCTCGACCACAACCAGATCGCGGAGATCTTCACCGACGTTCGCAAGCTGCCGGAGCGCCCGCTGTGGCTCTCCAGCGACGAGCGTCCGGTCTCGGCTCTGCCGCCGATCGACGTGCCGAAGCGCTCCGAGGTCGGCATCGCCGCGCAGACCACGGCTCCCGCCGAGACGACGCGGCAGAAGCCGCAGGCGGGACACACCCGACCCGCGACGGCCTGACGTGACCGTCGACAGGGCTCGCGTCGAACGGCTCACCCGTGAGCTGCTCGAGGCGATCGGCGAGGACCCCGACCGGCCAGGGCTGAAGCAGACCCCGGCACGGATGGCCGAGCTGTACGCGGAGTACTTCTCCGGCGTCCACGAGGACCCGGCGGCGCCTCTCGCGCACACGATCAGCGTGTCGCGCGGGCCGGCTCCCGAGACTCTCCCGTCGGGCGCGGTGCTGCTGCGCGGCATCCGGTTCCGCTCGGTGTGCGAGCACCATCTGCTGCCGTTCGCCGGGCACGCGCACATCGCGTACCTGCCGGGGGAGCAGGTCGTCGGACTCGGCGCGCTCGTGAAGGTCGTCGAGATCCTCGCCGCCCGCCCGCAGGTGCAGGAGCGACTCGGCGAGCAGATCGCCGACACGATCGCCGAGAGCCTCGACGCCCGCGGCGTGCTGGTCGTGATGGATGCCACCCATGGCTGCGTCACGATGCGCGGTGGGCGCCAGCCCGAGGCATCCACTCTGACGATCGCCGCACGCGGCGCCTACACCGACCCGGTGGCGCGCACCGAGCTGATCACGCTGATCGGCGCGGGGCCGGGCCCCACGGAGTGGGGTGCGGAATGACGGGGATCTGGGGCATCCTCAACATCACGCCGGACTCGTTCAGCGACGGCGGGCGCCACATGGATCCCGAGAAGGCGCTCGCGCATGCGCATCGGATGCGCGCCGAGGGCGCGAACGTGATCGACGTCGGCGGCGAGTCCACCCGGCCCGGCGCTGCGCGCGTGCCGGTGGCCGAGGAGCAGGCGCGGGTGCTGCCGATCATCGCGGCACTGGCGGATGCCGGCATCCCGGTCTCGATCGACACCCTGAACTCCGAGACCGCTGTGGCCGCCGTGCATGCGGGCGCGCGGATCGTGAACGACGTCTCCGGCGGACTCGCCGACGAGCGGATGCTGGCGGCGGTCGCGCCGACCGGTGCCGACATCGCCATCGGGCACTGGCGCGGGCCGTCCTCCGACATGTACGCGCGCGCCCAGTACACCCGCGCCGCGCGCGAGGTGGCGGGCGAGCTGCGCGAGCGGATCGCCGCGGCGGCCGCCGCGGGCATCGCTCCGTCGCGGGTGATCGTCGACCCGGGCATCGGCTTCGCGAAGAGCGGCGAGCAGAACTGGGAGGTGCTCCGAGGGCTCGACGAGATCGCCGCGCTCGGCTCCCGGGTGCTGGTCGGCACCTCGCGGAAGAGGTTCCTCGCCGAGACGCTCGACGGCGAACCCGACCAGCAGCGTCGCGACCTGGCGACCGCCGTCACCAGCGCGCTCGCGGCGCGCGCCGGGGCCTGGGCCGTGCGCGTGCACGACGTCGCCGCGACGCGCGATGCGCTGGCCGTGCTCGGCGCCTGGGACGGTGAGCCCTCGGGGCGCTGAGCGTCCTTCGTCACTTCGGGCGTCTCTCGCAGGACCGCCGTAGGCTGGGGGCGTGGACTTCATGGATCAGATCACGCTGACCGGGCTGACCGTGTTCGGGCGTCATGGCGTGTTCGAGCACGAGCGCCGGGACGGTCAGGAGTTCACGATCGACCTGACCCTGCACCTGCCGCTGCGGGATGCCGCAGCGTCCGACGACGTCACCGACACGGTGCACTACGGCGAGCTGGCCGAGAAGGTCGCGGCGATCGTCGCCGGCGAGCCGGTGAACCTCATCGAGACCCTCGCGGAGCGCATCGCCGACGCCGTGCTCGAGGACGACCGGGTGAAGCTGGTGCAGGTCACGGTGCACAAGCCGCACGCACCCATCCCGCTGAACTTCGCCGACGTGTCGGTCTCGGTCACACGGGGGAGGGTGCAGGCGTGAAGCATCCTCGTCCTGACCGCACCCTGACGCAGATCTCGGGCTTCCCCGACCCGCGGCCCGGCCGCGAGGCCGAGGTCGCCGTGGTCGCGCTGGGCTCGAACCTCGGCGACCGGGGTGAGGCGCTGGAGCGCGCGGCCGAGCGGCTGCGCCGCCTGCCGCTGGTCGAGCAGGTGCGGATGTCGGCACCGATCGAGACCGTCGCCGTGCACCTGGACGGACCCGACCCGGATGCTCCGCGCTACCTGAACGCCGTCGCCCTGGTGACCACCCGCCTGGCCCCGGAGGTGCTGCTCGGTATGCTGCACGCCGTCGAGGAGGAACAGGGCCGGGTGCGCCGGGAGCGCTGGGGCGACCGCACCCTCGACCTCGACCTGATCGCCTATGGCACCTTCGCGAGCGACGAGCCACATCTGCAGGTGCCGCATCCGCGCGCTGCAGAGCGGCTGTTCGTGCTGGAGCCGTGGCTGTCGCTCGATCGGGATGCCGTGCTGCCTGGCAGCGGCCGAGTCGCCGACCTGGTCGCGGCGCTGCGTGAGGGAGACGACATCTCCGGAGACGAAAGGACCGCGCGGTGAAGCGCACCTCGCCCGGCGTGCTGGCCGTGCTCGCGCTGCTCGGCGCGGCGGTCGGCTTCACGGTCGACCACTTCCTCACCGTGTCGGGGCACGCGACGTTCACGCCGTCGATCTTCCTGCCCGTGCTGCTGGTGGTGCTCGCCGTCGTGGTGGTGCTGCTCGCCCTTCCCGTGCGGCGCAGCGTGCGCGGCGGCACCCGCATCGACCCGTTCCGTGCGCTGCGCGCCGCGACCCTGGCACGGGCATCCAGCCTGCTCGGGGCGATCCTGCTCGGCTTCGGTGCCGGGCTCGGCGCGTACCTCTGGTCGCGTCCGGTCGCTCCGCCGGTAGGGTCGACTGTGGCGACGATCGCCGTGGTGGTCGGATCGATCGTGCTGATCGCCGCCGCACTCCTCGCTGAACAGTTCTGCACACTGCCGAAGGACCCCGATGACCGAGAGCCAGACGACCCCGCCGAGTGACGAGAACGTGCCGGGCGAGCCCGCCCAGCCCGTCGTGCCACCGGCCCCGCCGGCGTCTGTCACGCCCCCGCCGGCAGTCGTGACGCCGCCCGCGCCCGTGACACCGCCGCCGGCCGCGCCGCCGGCACCGGCTGCCCCGCCGGCAACCGTCGTCCCG
>JAITUD010000030.1 GCA_031286555.1 Microbacterium sp.
GGGTAGTCGGTCTGCTGCGCCTCCCACGTGATGATGCCGTCCTTGACGTACACCTTCCACGAGCACGATCCGGTGCAGTTCACGCCGTGCGTGGAGCGGACCACCTTGTCGTGCGACCATCGGTCGCGGTAGAACACGTCGCCCGACCTGCCGCCCTCGAGGAACACCGCCCGGAGATCTTCCGAGACCTCTCCCGGCCGGAGGAACCGGCCCATGTTCAGAAGGGCGTCGGCGAGAGCTCCGTCTGTGGCTGGTTCGCTCTCAGTGCGCATGGCCGGTGTCATCGCTGCTCCTTCTCCCGGGGAGGTCACGTTGTACTCAGCATCCTGCCCGCGGCCCAGGACCGTGGCAAGGGCTCGCCGGGTTTATTCCCGCCCCGAACTTTCGCCTCGGTTAGACACGGCAGAAGTGGTGGTGCCCGCCGCCGCGCCCCGCTACTCTCTGGCACAAGACCTCGGAAGGGACCCCTCGATGAGCGCGCAATCCACGACGACGCCGTCCACCGACATCTCACTCAAGGGCGGATTCACCCAGGTGATCCTCGCCACGCTGGCCTCCACCGCCGGGTTCTGGGCGTGGATGGCCATCGCTCCGCTGCAGAAGTCCTACGCCGTCTCGATGGGGCTGGACGAGGGACAGATCTCGCTGATGCTCGCCACCCCGGTGCTGGTCGGCTCGCTCGGCCGCATCCTCGTCGGGGCGATGACCGACCGGTTCGGCGGCCGGAAGATGTTCACCTTCGTGCTGCTGCTCTCGATCCCCGCGGTACTGCTCGTGGCGCTGGCCGGGTCGATCAAGAGTTTCCCGCTGCTGCTGCTCGCAGGTTTCTATCTCGGCGTCGCCGGCACGATCTTCGCGGTGGGCGTGCCGTTCTCGAGCGCCTGGTTCCCGCCGGAGCGACGCGGCTTCGCGAACGGCGTCTTCGGCATGGGCATGATCGGCACCGCGGTGTCGGCGTTCTTCACACCGCGTCTCGCCGAGGCCATCGGCTACTTCCCCACCCACCTGCTCATCGCGGCCCTGCTGCTCCTCATGGCTGTGGTGAGCTGGTTCTTCCTGCGCGAGTCGCCGGCGTGGCAGGCGAACGACGCCAAGCTGATCCCCAAGGTGATCGGCGCGCTGAAGCTGCCGGTGACCTGGGAGATGTCGTTCCTGTACGGCATCGTGTTCGGCGGGTTCGTGGCCTTCTCAACCTTCCTGCCGAAGTACCTCACCACCATCTATCCGAACGAGGTCGATGTGGTGGGCGCCGGCACGCGCACCGCGCTGTTCGCCGTGGCCGCGGTGATCGCCCGCCCGATCGGCGGTGTGCTGGCCGACAGGTTCGGCCCGAAGGTGATCGCGCTGATCTCGCTGGGCGGCATCGTGACGCTGGCCTACGTGGTGGGTCAGCAGCCGCCCGAGGGCATCGTCACCGGCGTCACGTTCATCATGATGGCGGCCGCGATGGGTCTCGGCATGGGTGCGGTGTTCGCCTGGATCGGCCCCTCGACCCCGAAGGACAAGGTCGGAGCGGTCAGCGGTGTCGTCGCCGCAGCGGGCGGCCTCGGCGGCTACTTCCCGCCGCTGGTCATGGGCGCGACCTACCACGCCGAGACGAACTCCTACCAGCTGGGCCTGTGGTTCCTGGTGCTGGTCGGCGCGTTCGCGCTGGTCGTCGCCGGCATGCTGAAGGACGTCGGCAAGAAGAAGTAGCGCGCCGGCACGGCGTCAGCGCAGCACGACGTGCACGCTGCGCCAGCCGCCGATCGGCGGGTCGTGCGGCACAGGCGGATGCCCCGGAGCGAGCTCGATCGCGGTCGTGGCGCGCAGCAGCTCGACGATCACGACGCGCAGCTCGGTGAGCGAGAGGTCACGCCCCGGGCACGCGTGCGGACCGATGCCGAAGACGAGGTTGTCCGCGGCATGGCCCTCCGGATCGAAGTCCTCGGAGAACACGTCGGGGTCTCGGTTCGCGGCGACCCAGTCCAGCAGCACCGTCGCGCCCTGCGGCAGGGTCTCGCCGCCGGCGGTGGTGACCGGGCAGGTCGTGACGCGGCGGTTCGCGACGAACGGATCGTCCAGGCGCAGGCACTCGTCGAGCATCGCATCGAGCTCGGCCCGGCGATCCGGATCGTCGCCGATGCCCCGCATCCGCTGCTGCAGCACCGGTTCGTCAGCAAGGCGACGCACGATGACGCCGACGCAGCGGGCGAGTGAGCCGAGATCGCCTGCGGTCCAGTTGCGCAGGATCGAGACGATCTCCGGCTCGGTCAGCGGTCGCCCCCGCACATACTCGCCGGCGAGGCGCGCGGTGACCGTGCCAGGTCGCGCACGGTGCAGTTCGCGCCGCACGATCTCGTCGAAGGCTGCGGCCACAGCCGCGTTGCGCTCAGGATCCGGATGCCGCGCCGCGGCATAGTTCTCCGCCATCCACAGCCGCAACTCGTCCTCGACGGCGGCGTGCCAGCCCAGCCAGCGGCACTGCGCCCGCACGGCGAAGACCTCGCCGAGCTCGCTCACGATGTCGATCGGCTCGGCGCGCATCAGCTCCTGCGCCGCCTCGCGAGCGAGGTCGGCGAACATCGGCTCGAGCGCGTCGGCCTCCGCTGCGGTCAGATACGACTCGATCAGTGCCCGGAACGCCGCATGCTCGGCGCCGTCCATCCCGTTCGGCACGTGCAGATGCGTCGAGGTGCGGCTCGAGAACCGCTCGGGGTCGGTCGCGGCCGCGACCACGTCAGCATGCCGTTCCAGCCTGATCGCTCCGGTCATGCCCCCACTATTCCCGGCCCCGCGCTCGCGCGCCAGCATCCCTGCCGTGCGAAACCGCCGTGCAGTCTCTGCCGCGGGTCGGACGCGAGCGCCGTGGATCCCGCTCCGAGCACACATCCCCTGGCGCAGACGCTCGCACTCCAGAAGTTGCCCGCCTGACACCTCCCTCCCCAGATGCCGTGCGCCCTCCCCCGAAGCATCAGCGGGACGGGATGATCCCGGAGCGACCCTCGGGAGGGGCCGTCAGGAGGGGCGGGCTTACCCGGCCCTCCTGGCGGAGGGTCCCACCGCGAGCGCGACGTGATCTTCCCGTCCCGCCCCCGGAGAAGCTCCGCCCGCCCTTCGTCTCGCTACGCTCGCTCAGGATCCGGACTCCCCGGCATGTCCGACGCCCCGGATAGCCTTAAGACATGGCATCCAAGCGCTCCGCTCCCCCTGCTT
>JAITUD010000151.1 GCA_031286555.1 Microbacterium sp.
ATCGAGGGCGGCGACATCTCCGCGGTGCTGGACCTGCTCACCGATGACGCGATCCTCTGGAGCGACGGCGGCGGTCGCGTGCGCGCCGCTCTGAACCCGATCTTCGGCGCCGACAAGGTTCGGCGCTTCTTCCTCGGCGTGACTGAGAAGGCGATCGCGCACGACCCCGAGCATCCGTTCTCGGTCGCGATGCTCGACGCGAACGGCGAGCCGGCCATCGCGCTCACCCACTCCGGCCGCACCGATGTGCTCGCGCTCGAGTTCGACGCGGCGGGCCGCATCCGCGGCATCCGTCAGGTGTGCAACCCCGACAAGCTGCGCTTCGTGCTCTGACGACTACCTCGCGGCGAGTGCGAGCGCCGTGGCGACCACGGGCTCGTGCCGCTCGCGCATCGCCTCGTCCCACCAGCCGGCAAGATGCAGGGTCGCGATGCGGAAGACGAGGGCGCGCAGCACGAGCTGCGGCCAGTCCGGGTCGTCGACGGCAGTCTCCAGCAGATCGATCGGCACCTCGTGCCAGCACACCGCGTCGGCCACGGCGATCGCCGCGGCCCAGCGCACCGGCCGCCAGTACGGCGCCCAGTCGATGATCGTCGGCGGCTCCGGATCGGCGAACAGCACGTTGCCGAGCAGGTCGCCGTGGATGAGCTGCGAAGCGGATCCGACAGGGCGCAGCGCCGCGCCGATCCTGTGCAGCATCGGGTCGTCGACGAGCGGCTCCTCCTGCCAGGCCATCCGATCGGATCGGGACCACGGGTCGTCCGCGGCGTCGATGAAGTCGGGGCGGGGCAGGTGCGCGATCGCGCGGTGGAACGCGTCGCCCGCGGCGATCACGTCGAGAACCCGGGTCTCGTCTGCCGCGCCGGGCATGCGGGTCCAGGCCTCCCAGCCCTCGACGCTCCACGCGCCGCTCGTCGAGCGGATCGGCCGGGCGGTGCGGAAGCCCGCGTCGTGCGGGAGGTGCGCGAGCCCCTCCGAGTGCCAGTCCCCCTCCACGGGATCGCCCATCGGACGCAGTACGACGTCACCCGCGAGCCAGGTCGTCCCCCGCCCGCCGGGCAGAGGCTGCGCCGCTGCGGGGTCCGCGCCGAAGGCGGTGAAGATGTCGTCGGAAGGGCGGGTCGCGGGCATTCACCGAGCGTATCGGCGGCACGTGTCACATTCCGAGGCTCCGCGACGACAATCTGGTGAGGCCGCGCACGGCGGCGGAATGAGGAGGTGTGCGATGCGGATCGCGATCGCAGGAGGCACGGGAACCGTCGGGCACCATGTCGTGGCGGCGGCTCGGGACCGGGGCCATGAGGTGGTCGTGCTGGCACGCTCCACCGGCGCCGATGTGATCACCGGCACCGGCCTGGACGACGCGCTCGCCGGCGTCGACGTCGTCATCGACACGAGCCACACGACGACGCTGTCGGCGTCGAAGGCGCGTGCCTTCTTCGAGACCGCCTCCAGGAACCTGCTCGCTGCCGGGCAGCGCGCCGGGGTCGGCCACCACGTGGCGCTGTCGATCGTCGGCATCGATGACATCGACGCCTCCTACTACGCGGGAAAGCTCGCCCAGGAGCGCACCGTCGCGGCGGGGGCCGTGCCGTACACGATCGCCCGCGCTGCGCAGTTCCACGAGTTCGCCGGGCAGCTGCTCGCCGCGATGGGCGGGCCCGTCGCGCTGATGCCGAAGACGCTGATGCGACCCGTCGCCGCACGCGAGGTCGGGACGCACCTGGTCGCGGTCGCCGAGGCCTCGCCCGCCGGACGCGCCACCGATCTCGTCGGACCGCGCGACGAGGTGCTCGCCGATCTCGCCAGACGGCAGCTCGCACACGACGGCATCCGCCGCCGCGTGCTCGAGGTCCGCCTGCCCGGGAAGTACGGCGCCGGGCTGGCGTCTGGGTCGCTGCGCGGCTCGGATGCCCGGGTCGAGGGGCGCATCACGTTCGAGGAGTGGCTGCAGGGCGACGACCACCGCAGCTGATCAGGAATCGAGAACACGTCGACGCACGGTTCCCGTAGCGTGCTTCCCAGGGAACGGAGGACGCCATGGTGGGGAAGACGACGAACGACGGGCTGTCTGCCCAGGAGCGCGCGGCGGTCAAGCAGCGCGCGCAGGAGCTGAAGCTGCAGGCGAAGCGCGAGAAGGAGGCCGGCAAGGCCGCAGCCGAGAAGGCCGACCAGCTCGCGAAGATCGCCGAGATGCCCGACGGCGACCGGCAGACGGCGGAACGGCTGAGTGAGATCGTGGCCGATGCGGCCCCGGCACTCGCTCCGCGGCTCTACTACGGACAGCCGGGCTGGGCGAAGGACGGCAAGGTCGTGGTGTTCTTCCGCAGCGGCCAGATGGACAAGGACCGGTACTCGACCCTCGGGTTCAGCTCGCGTGCCGCACTCGACGACGAGCACGGCCTGTGGCCGACGGCGTTCGCACTGCAGGATCCGACGGAGAAGGCCTGGAACGCAGTGACAGCGCTGATCCGCAGAGCCGCCGAGGCCTGATGCCTGATGCCCGAGGCCTGAGGTTCAGAACAGCGACCGGGGCAGTACGCCCTCGTGCTCGAGCAGCCAGCGCTTGGTGGCGAGGCCCTCACCCGGCGCTCCGCCGGAGTAGCCGCCCAGCCCGTCGCCGGCGACGACCCGATGGCAGGGCACGATGAGCGGGCTCGGGTTCGCGCCCATGATCGACCCGATCGCCCGGGCAGGCACCTCGGTGCCGCTGCGTGCGGCGAGCTCACCGTAGGTGATGGACTCGCCGTGCCCGACGGTGTCGTGGAGCGTCTCGAGCACCGCCCGGGTCACCGGCGTCTGCCTGCCCAGATCGATCGGCAGCTCGAAGGTCGTCAGCTCGCCGGCGAAGTAGGCGTCGAACTGCTCGAGCGCTGTGCTGAGCACCGGGTCGCCGCCGACTGCGGGGATGCTCGTGGTCCAGGTGACGCGGGTGATCGCGGTGCCGTCACTCTCGACACCGATCACGCCGACGGGGCTCTCGAGCAGGCCGAACGAGGTCATGCGTCGAGCGTAATCGGGGCGTCCGACACTTCGGCCGGTTCAGTGCGCCGCGATGAGTGGGACTGATTCGGTCCGGGGCCGTTGGGGCTCAGACGCACCGATCAGCCTCGGCCCGCGAACCTATCTGCCCGCGATCTCCACCATATCCGCCACGCGCCGGGCCTCGGCGATCGACTCCCGGTGCTCGATCGCCCATGCGGCCAGCGCAGCCGCAGGCGCGATCAGCGTGCGACCGACCGCCGTGTGCTCGTACTCGACCCGTGGCGGGACCTCGCCGTACGAGCGCCGAGTCACCAGGCCGTCGCGCGCGAGGCCGCGCAGCGTGGCGGTGAGCATCCGCTGCGAGATGCCGGGGATGCTGTCGCGCAGCGCGGTGAATCGCACCGGGCCGTCGGCGAGCGCCCCGACGACCAGTAGCGACCACTTGTCGCCGACCCGAACCATGATGTCGCGGATGATCCGCCCCTGCTCCGGATCCGAGCAGAGGGTCGCGTAGTCGATCGACTGGCTCATGGGCCTCCCTGTCAGGCACCTCGAGGTGCCTTTTGTACGGGCCTTCGAGATGACGCATCCTCAATAGGAACCAACCATAACCATTGACTCTCCGAGGAGCATCCATGCCCACCATCGCCATCGTCGGAGCCGGTCCAGGACTCGGCCTCGCTCTCGCCCGGCAGTTCGGCCGCGAGGGTTTCACCGCCGCTCTCGTCGCCCGCAACGAATCCCGTCTGGCCGAGCTGGTCGAGACGCTGACCGCCGAAGGCATCGAGACGGCAGCCTTCGTCGCCGACACCGCCGACATCCCCGCACTGGAGGCCGCGCTCGTTGCGGCTCGTGCCCGCTTCGGCGGCATCGACGTGCTGGAGTTCTCCCCCTACGCGGCGGGTCCCGGTTCGATGCTCGACCCGCGCGATGTGACCGTCGATGCACTGCGACCCGTGATCGAGTCGCACCTGTTCGGCGCGGTCGCCGCGATCCAGAACGTGCTGCCGGCGATGCGGGCAGAGGGAAGCGGAACGATCCTGCTCACCGCCGGCATCGGATCGATCGAACCGGTCGCGGTCTTCGGCGCCCTGAACACCGCGCAGGCCGCGACGCGCAACCTCGCGCTGAATCTGAACGGCACCCTGGCCGACAGCGGAGTGCACGTGGCGCATGTCGCGATCGGCGTGTTCGTCGGCGACGAGGCGCCGGAGGGCCGGCCGCACCGGTCGCCCGCGGAGATCGCCGATCGGCTCTGGCAGCTGCACACCGAGCGGGATCAGCGCGAGCTCGTCATCCGCTGAGCGTCCGCGCTCAGTCGAGCAGGTGTCGCAGGTAGCGGCCTGGTTCCTCGAGATAGGAGCGCCAGTGCCGCACCAGTTCGAGGTCGCCCCACTCGGCCTCGCGCAGCCCCCACTCCCCGACCTCGAGAATGCGGGCGCCGGGCAGCGCCGCGAGCACCGGTGAGTGCGTCGCGCAGAGCACCTGGCCGCCGTCGGCGACAATGCGCTGCAGCACCGAGATGAGGCTCAGCGTCGACCCGAACGACAGCGCGGCCTCCGGCTCGTCGAGGCAGTAGAAACCCGGCCTTGTGAATCGGTCGTCGAGCAGCGCCAGGAACGACTCACCATGGCTCATCTCATGAAAAGGGATGTCGGGTCCGCTCATCGACGGGTTGTCCTCGAGGTACGTGTAGAACGAGTGCATCGTCTCCGCCCGCAGGAAGAAACCCCATCGGTCGGCCCCCACCCCGCGCTGGATGCGCAGCCATTCCGACAGCGGCGACTCGGTGGGGCGCGTGCTGTGCCGCGCCTGCCGCGAACCGCCCTCCGGCGAGAGGCCGTAGGCGATCGCGATTCCCTCGACGATCGTCGACTTGCCGCTGCCGTTCTCGCCGACGAGGAACGTCACTCCCGGGTCGAGGTCGATCCCGTCCTCCAGCACCTGCGCGACCGCCGGGATGCTGGTCGGCCACTCTCCGCTCGGCGGCGGAGCGTCGTCGTTCGGACGCACCGCGACCACCGGCTGCTGCCTTCGCCGCCCTCCCGGCTCCCAGTACGAACTCATGCGCCCCTCCCCTGTCATGCTCCCGCGGTCCGCTCCGGCAGGTCCATCGTCGCCAGTCGCGCCGGGTCGATGATCGACACGATGTCGATCATGCGACCGTCGGCCACCGTACAGAGCATCAGCGACATCGGCCTGCCGTTCGGACCCCAGACCAGGATGCCCGGTTCCCCGTTGACGCTCACCCGGCGCGCCTCGAGGCGGTCGGGATCGCCGCGGCGCACGGCCGCGAGCACCTCGTTGGCGCCGATCCGCACGGTGTGCCCCCTCGGCGTGTGCCGGTGCCACGTGACATCCGGATCGAGCAGCGCCAGCAGCGCGTCGAAGTCGCCGCCACGCGCCGCCGCCAGGAACGCGTCCACGACCGCCCGCCGCTGACGCAGCTCGCCGTTCGGGCGCGGGGTGCCCTGGACCTTGCGGCGAGCGCGACTGGCCATCATCTTCGAGGCATCCGTCGTCGTGCCGACGATCGTCGCCACCTCGGCGAACGGAACCGCGAACATGTCGTGCAATACGAAAGCCAGGCGCTCTTCAGGGCGCAGGGACTCGAGCACGACGAGCAGCGCCAGCCCGAGGGAGTCGGCCATCTCCGCGGCATCCTCCGGCAGCTCCACGTCTTCGGTGACGACGGGCTCGACGCGCGACCAGTCGTCGAGCGTCTCCTCGCCGCGTGAGGTGCGCCGGCGCAGCATGTCGATGTAGATCCTGCCGATCACCCTGGTCAGCCAGCCGCCGAGGTTCTCGATCTCGTCGCCGTCGTGGCCGGCCAGCCGCAGCCAGGTCTCCTGCACCGCATCCTCGGCATCGACCCGCGAGCCGAGCACCCGAGTGGCCACAGCCAGCAGCCGCCCGCGGTGCTGCTCGAAGTCCACGGCGAGCTCGTTCTCATCCATCTCGGTTACCTCCGGTCGGTGTCATCCGTCATCACTGTGACGAGCCCCGAGGGGCCGACGTAACGAGAAAGGCATGCAGATGAACATCGCACTGTGGATCATCACCGGAGCGCTCGCCCTCGCCTATGGCGTCGGCGGTGTCAGCCAGATCCTCCTCACCAAGGCACGCTACCGCGCCCTCGCGCCCAGCCAGCACTGGGTCGACGACTTCAGCGCCGGCAAGATCAAGGCCATCGGCACGATCAAACTGATCGGAGTCGCGGGGCTCATCCTGCCGCCGCTGGTGGGCATCCTGCCGGTCCTCTCCCCGATCGCCGCCTGCGGGCTGGCTCTGCTGATGTCCGGCGCCGCGACCACCCGATTCCGCCGCAGCGAGTGGGCCTACATGGCCGGCGACACGGCCTACATGCTGGCCTTCATCTTCGTGGCCTGGGGCCGGTTCGCCCTCGCGCCCTACGGCAGCTGATTCAGGGCAGCTGAGCGCGCACCCCGACGATGAAGTCGTCGACGTTGGGCAGGTGCTCGCGCACGCTGCGCTCGGCGTCCGCTGCGACATCCGGATGCCCGACAGCGGCGACCACGACCGCGTCGCCCTGCAGACGGTGCCCGACCCAGCGCAGCCGCACCCGCTCGATGTGCTCGACGCCGTCGACGTGTTCGATGGCGTGCTCGGCGCGGTCGACCAGCTCGGGCTCCACGCCGTCGAGCAGTCGCCGCCCCACGCTGCGCACCGTGCCGATCAGCAGCACGAAGATCGCGGCAGAGATGACGAGGCCGATGATCGGGTCGGCGAGCGGGAAGCCGAGCAGCACACCGATCCCGCCGATGACCACGGCGAGAGAGGTGAACCCGTCGGTGCGGGCGTGCACGCCGTCGGCGACGAGCGCCGCCGATCCGATGCGCCGGCCGACGCGGATCCGGTAGATCGCGACGGCCTCGTTGCCGAGGAAGCCGATCACACCGGCAGCGATCACCCAGCCGATGCCTGTCAGCGGCTGCGGATGCAGGATGCGGTCGATGGACTGCCAGGCGGCGACCACCGCCGAGAGCGCGACGACGAAGACGATGAAAAGGCCGGCGAGGTCCTCCGCCCGGCCGAACCCGTAGGTGTAGCGCCGGGATGCCGCGCGCCGGCCGAGCACGAACGCGATCCAGAGCGGAACGGCCGTGAGCGCGTCCGAGAAGTTGTGGATGGTGTCGGCGAGCAGCGCGACCGATCCGCTGAACGCGACGACGGCGCCCTGCAGCACAGTGGTGAGCAGCAGGATCACGAGGCTGATCTTCAGCGCGCGGATGCCGGCGCTGCTGGCCTCCATCGCGTCGTCGATCGAGTCGGCCGCGTCGTGAGTGTGCGGCACGAACAGTCCGTACAGGAAGCCCTTGAACCCGGTCGGATGCTCGTGGCCGTGATCGTGGTCGCCGTGGGAGTGCGAGTGACCGTGGTCGTGGTCGTGCTCCGTATGCGTGGGCGTGTGCGTGTGCGTGTGCGTTCCGGTCATGCGCCCGCCCGATCCTGGTGGTGGTGCCGGGGCACGCCGCCGAGGGAGTGCTCGGCCTGGAAGATCGCCGAGGCGACGAGCTCGGAGGCGTGCTCGTTCTCGAGCCGGTAGAACACCCGCTGTCCGTCCTGACGAGTGGCGACGATGCGAGCGAGGCGCAGCTTGGCGAGGTGCTGCGACACCGCGGCCGGGGACTTGTCGACGATCTCGGCGAGGTTGTTCACCGACAGCTCGCCGGCATCCTGCAGGGCGAGGATGATGCGCACCCGCGTCGCATCGGCCAGCATCCCGAACACCTCGACGGCGAGCTCGACGAACGAGCTGTCCGGGGTGTATCCGCATTGCCGCTTATCTGCACTCATACGCAGATATTAAGACAGGACGGGCGCTGAGCGAAATAGCGGCGTCATGAACCGAGTTGCAGAATGGAGAGCGCCCCTGAGGAGGACAGCGACATGGACTACGGCCACGAGCTCCGGTTCGGCACCTTCATCACGCCGGTGAACAGCGACGCGCAGCAGCCGGTGCGGCTGGCGCAGGCGAGCGAGGAGCTCGGCTACGACGTGGTGACCTTCCAGGACCATCCGTACCAGCCGGCGTTCCTCGACACCTGGACGCTGATGTCGTTCGTCGCCGCGGCGACTTCGCGCATCCACATCGCGCCGAACGTGCTGAACCTGCCGCTGCGCCCGGCGCCGGTCACGGCCCGCGCCGCGGCATCCCTCGATCTGCTCTCCGGCGGGCGCTTCGATCTCGGCCTCGGTGCCGGTGGGTTCTGGGATGCGATCGAGGCGATGGGCGGACGCCGGCTGACGCCGGGCCAGGCGGTGGACCAGCTCGACGAGGCCATCGACGTGATCCGCGGGATCTGGGATGCCGGCAATCGCGAGCACTTCCGCGGCGGCGAGTACTACCCCGTGGACGGGGCGAAGCGCGGCCCGTCGCCCGCGCACGAGATCCCGATCTGGCTGGGTGCGCTGAAGCCGCGGATGCTGCGCCTCCTGGGCCGCAAGGCCGACGGCTGGCTGCCCTCGCTGGGATACCTGAAGCCGGGCGACCTCGCCGCCGGCAACGCGCGCATCGACGACGCGGCATCCGACGCCGGCCGCGACCCCGGCGAGATCCGGCGGATGCTGAACGTCGGCGGCGACCTGCCGACCGAGCGGCTCATCGAGCTCGCACTCGAGGACGGCGTGAGCACGTTCATCATGGTCGGCGACGACGTGACCGCCATGCAGCGCAATGCCGAGGAGGTCATCCCCGCGGTGCGCGAGGCGGTCGCCGCCGAGCGCACCCGGCGCGGCACGGCCCCGGCATCCGGACGCAGCGCCGCGGCGCTCGCCCTTCGGAGCCCGCGCATCGCCTACGACGCCGTTCCCGCCTCGCTGCGCGACCGCGCCGTCGAGCCGGGCGACTTCGAGTACCGCACCGTGAAGTCCACGTATCTGCGCGCGGGCTCACCCGGTATCGTGCTGCGCCCGCACACCGTCGACGAGGTGTCCGACGCGATCGGCTTCGCCCGCGACCACCGCGACGTGCCGCTCGGCATCCGCAGCGGCGGGCACGGCATCAGCGGCCGCAGCACCAACGACGGCGGCATCGTGATCGACCTCAAGGCGCTGAACGGCATCGAGGTGCTCGACGAGCACGCACGCCGCGTGCGCGTCGGCGCCGGTGCGCGCTGGACGGATGTCGCTCAGGCGCTCGCCCCGCACGGCTGGGCACTGTCCAGCGGTGACTACGGCGGGGTCGGCGTCGGCGGGCTCGCGACCGCCGGCGGTGTCGGCTTCCTCGCCCGCGAGCACGGACTGACCATCGATCACCTCGTCGGGGCCGACGTCGTGCTCGCCGACGGCTCGACCGTGCGAGCATCCGCCGACGAGCATCC
>JAITUD010000201.1 GCA_031286555.1 Microbacterium sp.
CCCCGCATCGCCGATCTCGCCGGCGTGCCAGTCGTCCCACTTCTGCATGAGCTGCTCGATGGCGGCGTGGAACTTCGCGGTCGCGACGCCCTCGGTCGTGTCGCCGAAGTAGTGCTGCACCCACATCCGCAGCTTCTTGATCGCGTCGTCGTCGGCGCGCACGCGCTCGACCTCGGCGACGATGTCCGTCGCACCGTCGACGGTGAGCCACTCGCAGTCCGACAGATACCCCTTGGTGTCGATCGAGGCGCGCTCGTCGGCGGGGCGGGTGATCAGCAGCGGCTTGCCCGCGGCGAGCCGGTCGTAGACCATCGCCGAGATGTCGACGATCGCGACATCCGCCGCGGCGAGCTGCCAGCCCAGCTCCGGGCCGTCGTCGTAGAAGTGCTTCGCGGTCGGGTCCGCACCGTTCGCCTCGGCGATCGCGGCGAGGATGCGGCGGTGAGCAGCCCCGTACTCGGCGTCGACCACGCCGCTGCGCGGGTGCGGTCGGTAGATCACGCGGTGTGTGCCGGTGGCCAGCAGACCCTTGACGAGCGCCTCTCCGTGTGTGGCGATCGAGCCGTAGTGCGCAGACGGACGGTCGCCCTCCCAGGTCGGCGCGTACAGCACCACGGTGCGCTCGTCCGGGGTGTACGGCAGGGTGCCGGAGTAGTGGTCGGCCTGAGGACGGCCGATCTCGATGGTGCGGCTGTCGATGTCGTAGTCCCACAGCGTGCGGCTGAGGCGGTCGCGCGCCGCCTGACCGGCGACCAGAGCGTAGTCGTACGCCTTGTACTGGTTCGTGGTCATGTACATCTTGTCGGACTCGCCGTGGTTGATGAAGACGTGCCAGCGGCGCCCGTACCGGAACATCTGGAAGTTGCGGGTGTTCTGGTTCACGTACAGCACGACGCGGATGTCCTGCTTGGCGATGAACCGCTCCAGGTCGCGCACCGTGGGCACGAAGGCCACCGGCGGAGCGTCCTCGGCGATCAGCTTCTCGGCACCGGTCGCGCTGCGCGAGAGCACCACGACGGGCCACCGCTCGGCCAGACCGGCGAGCGGCCGGTACCACTGCCGCATCTGATACATGTTCACGGCGCCGTCGGCGAAGTAGACGGCGATCTGGAAGTGCTGCTCGGGAAGTGGCGGCTGCGCGGCGATCGTGCGACGCACCCGCTGCACCGCCGTGCGCGACGCGAGGGCCTTCCTCAGCAGGGAGACGGCCTTCTTGGAATCGGACACCACGCTCACACATCCAGAGTACTAAGAGCATCGGTCATGAAAGGATCGTCACGTGCAGGATGATGCGATCACGACGGCCGGGGTGTCCTTCGTGATGCCTGTGCTCAACGAGCGCGCCTACCTCGAGCATGCGGTCGCCTCGGTGCTGTCGCAGGACGTGGACGGGCCCACCGAGCTCGTCCTGGCGCTCGGCCCCTCCGGAGACGGCACGACAGAGCTCGCGCATCGTCTCGCGGCATCCGATGACCGCATCCGGGTCGTGGACAACCCCGCCGCCGACATCCCGATCGGGCTCAACCTGGCCATCCGCGCGAGCCGCTACCCCACCGTCATCCGGGTGGACGCGCACTCCGAGCTCTCCCCCGGATACGCGCACCGCGCGATGCAGACCCTCGAGCGCACCGGCGCCGCCAACGTCGGCGGCGTGATGCGTGCAGAGGGCCGGACTCCCTTCCAGAAGGCGGTCGCCCGCCTGTACAACTCCCCCGTCGGCCTCGGCGGCGGCGCCTACCACGGCAGCACCCACGAGGGCGAGGCGGAATCGGCCTACCTCGGCGTCATGCGCAGATCGGTGCTCGACGAGGTGGGCGGCTTCGACGAGACGATCCGCCGCGGCGAGGACTGGGAGCTGAACCTGCGCATCCGTCAGGCCGGCCACCTGGTCTGGTTCGACCCGCAGCTCGCCGTGACCTACTGGCCGCGTGAGAGCTGGTGGCGTCTGGCCAGGCAGTTCCGCGCCACGGGCGCGTGGCGCGGCGAGCTCGTGCGCCGCTACGGGCGTCGCAACGGCCTGCGCTTCTTCGCCCCTCCGGCGCTCGTGGTGCTCCTCGCGGTCGCGATCGTCATCGGCGTCCTGCAGCTGACCGGTGTGCTGGCAGGCGTCGGATCGCTGATCGCGTCACTCGTCTACCTGCCGCTGATCGCCTACGCGCTGCTGGTGATCGCGGTGGCATTCGCCCCCGGCAGGCGCGGCCTCCGCGAGCGGCTCTGGACGCTGGCGGTGCTGCCGACGATGCACATCGCCTGGGGCGCCGGATTCATCGCCGGTCTGCTCCACGGCGCGCACGACACCGTCGACGCGTCCCGGCTCGGCGGCCGCAACACCCCGCTCCCCTGACCCTTCGGGGCTCAGGGGGCGAGGGGCTACGGCGTCAGCCAGCCCTGGTCGAGGATGCGGGAGACGACGCGCTCGGCGGCGTGGCCGTCGTCCCGCCGGTTGAACTGCGCCCGCCAGGCCGCATAGCGCTCGGCATACTTCTCCGAGGCGTCCGCGGCGAGCGCCTCCACCAGCTCGTCCTGCGAGTGCAGCAGCGGGCCCGGGGCCCGCTCAGCGAGGTCGAAGTAGAAGCCGCGCAGCTCGCCGCGGTAGTGCTCGAGGTCGGGCACCAGGAAGTACATCGGCTTGCCCGTCACGCTGAAGTCGAACATCACCGACGAGTAGTCGGTGATCAGCGCATCCGCGACCAGCAGCAGCCTCGCGGTCTCGGGGTAGCCGGTGACGTCGATCACGCGCGCGCCGGTGCGGTCCTGGCCCGGCTTCAGCGTGCGGGAGTGCCCGCGCACCAGCACCACGGCATCCGTCTGCCGTGCCAGCATCTCGGGATCGACGAAGTCGACCATCTCGGTGCGGTCGTCGCGCCAGGTCGGTGCGTAGAGCAGCACCCTCTCGTCGGGGCCGATGCCGAGCGCGGCGCGGATCGCCGCCGCATCACCGCCTGTGAGCACGTCATTGCGCGGGTAGCCCTCGACCCAGATCGGCTTGCCGAAGAAGGCATAGGCCTTCTTGAGCACCCGCTCGGCGTACAGGTTCTGGGCGAGCAGCACGTCCCAGCGGCGGGACTCCTTGATCACGGCTGCCATGCGGCGCGGGTCGAATCCGGGCCGGTGCAGCGCGAGGCGCTTGAGCGGCGTGCCGTGCCAGGTCTGCAGCACCCGCTGACCCGGCTTGCGGGAGAAGCGCCGGCGCAGCCAGTCGTTGATGATGAGCATGCGGGATGCGCCACGGGCGTGCCACCACTCCGGGCTGCCCTCGACCACGGGCACCGCGCCCTCCGGCACCTCGACGGACAGGTCGCTGACGGCCCAGTACCGGGTCACGGCCGGAGCCCGCTCAGCCAGGGCGCGGTCGATCGCGCGGGGATTGCAGCCGGCCACCTGGCCGTAGAAGCTCTCGAAGAACACCGCGTTCTCGGTGCCGCCGCCCTCGGCCGCGTAGCGCTCCTCGAGCGTGGACTGCCCCTCGCCGGTCTCGTAGACCGGATCGATCGGCGGGGCGATCGTCACCGTCGCGCCGCCGACGGCGACTCGCAGGATCGGCAGCAGCACATCGTCCAGCGCGAGCCCGTCGAGGTCGGCGCCGTCGATCCCGAGACGGTACTCCCCTGCCGGCAGAGGCAGCTCGGCACCGCCCCAGCGTGAGGTGCGCAGCGGGAAGGTCGCCTTCCAGGTCTTACCGCCGCCGGTGATCGTCGCCGACACCCCGGCCCTGGAGCCGGACAGCGTCGCCGCAGACGGGCGCGGGCCGCTGCCGCTGATCACCAGGGTCTCGCGATCCTCATCGACCATGGCACTCGTCATCTTCTTCCCTTCGGGGCCGGGATCCCGCGTGCGCGGATCGCCCGGTAGACGCGACCGGCGTTCCCGCCATCGCGATAGGCGTGCATCTCTGCGCTGAGCGTAGCCGACCTGGCGGACCGCTTCTCGAACGTCGCCTGATCGCCCAGGGTGCTCTCCAGGTCTTCCAGCAGGCCGCTCCAGTCGGTCGCGGCGTCCGGTGCGACGTCCTCGTACCGGCCGTAGAACCCGCGGACGCGCGAGTATTCATCGGCATCCGGGGCCAGGAACAGCACCGGCATCGCGAGCAGCCCGACATCGTATGCCAGCGACGAGTAGTCGGTGATCAGCACGTCGATGCGCGGCAGCGCGGGAGTCACGTCCGGAAGCAGCTCGGAGCCCAGCATCCGCACTCGGCCGCTCGACCACGGCGGCGCATAGGCGCCCTCGCCGAGTGGGTGGGAGCGGACGAAGAGGATCGCGTCCTGCCTCTCCAGCAGGGCGACGATGCGCACCCACTCCGCCGCATCCGGCACCGCCGGATCCGCATCGCCGTCGCGCCACGTCGGCGCGTACAGGATCGCGCGCTGACGGCGCAGCAGCGGCCCGGTGCGGGTGAGCACCGCGGTCGCGGCCGCGCGCCGCTCGTCGGCGGTGCCTGCGGAGAGCACGTCCACCCGCGGCTCTCCGGTGACCACGACACGGTCATCGCCGAGCCCGAAGGCCGACTCCAGCCGGCCGCGGGAACGGTGCGACGCCGCGGGCAGCACGCGGATGCGCTGGGCGGCGCTGCGGTAGGCCAGGCCCACGAGCGACCGCAACACGGATGCGCCGGGCACGTCGGGCACCTCGGTCGTGGCGGGCGAGTCCAGTCCGATGCGCTTGAGCGGGATGCCGTGCCAGAGCTGCACGACGAACGCGTCGGAGGATCCGTACCTGTTCACGTCGCCCAGGCCATGTGTCACGATGACGACGCCGGCCCGCGCGGTCGCCCACCAGCCTCGGATGCCGTCGCGGGGAACCGTGCGGATGCCCAGCTCCGCAGCATCCTTCTTCTCGCGCGCGTTGCGCACCAGCCAGACGGCGCGATGCCCCTCCGCTGTGGCGACCCGCCACATGGCGAGGGCTCCGTCGCCGATTCCGGCGCCGCACCCGAAGACCCAGGTGCGCCCGCGCGGCACGATCAGGTTGCCTATGCGCCCGACGGCATACAGCGGGAGGCGGAGCAGCTTGGCCGCATTCCCGGAACCGAAAGAGAAGGACGCCACCCCGCGAGCCTATCGCGGTGGTGGCGTCCTTCTCTGCGAAGCGGGAGAAGACCGGTGCTGCCTGCGGAGCAGCGGAGCCCGGTGCTACGGCTTGAGCGTTCCCAGCGTCACGTCGGCGTCGTAGGACTTGCCGTCGCGCACGTAGGTCACCTTGGCATCGCTGCCGCCGGCGACGGCGCGCACCTGGGCGGTGAGGTCGGTCGAGTTCGTGATCGGCACACCGTTGAACTCCGTGACGACGTCGCCCTTCTGCAGGCCGGCCTTCGCCGCCGCACCGTTCGGCGTGGCCTCGACGATGTATGCGCCGGCGACGGTGGCGTCCTGCACCGAGGATGCGTCGCGCACCGAGGCGCCGAGGAGGCCGTGGGTGGCCGAACCGTTGTCCATGATCTGCTTCGCCACGCGCTGCGCGACATCGGACGGGATCGAGAAGCCGAGGCCGATCGAACCGGACTCGCTGCTGCCGGAGGACGAACCGCCGGCGGTCGCGATCGCCACGTTGATGCCGATCAGGTCGCCCTTGCTGTCGACCAGCGCACCGCCGGAGTTGCCGGGGTTGATGGCCGCGTCGGTCTGGATCACGGCGATCGAGATCGACTCGGTGGCCTGCTGCTGCTGGCCCTGGCCCGGGATGTCGAACTGGAACGGGCTGCCGCTGCCGCCCTGGCCGTTCTGGTCCTGCTGGCCCTGGTTCTGGTCGCTGGTCTTCGGCGCAGCCGAGGAGGCGATCTGGATGCTGCGGTTCAGCGCGCTGACGATGCCGGTGGTGACCGAGTTCGACAGACCGAGCGGTGCGCCGACTGCCACTGCGGTGTCGCCGACGTTGAGCTTGGACGAGTCAGCGAAGTCGATCGGCTTCAGACCCGAGGCGTCCTTCAGCTTGATGACGGCGAGGTCGTAGATCGGGTCGGTGCCGACGACGGTGGCCGAGTAGATCTTGCCGTCCGAGGTGGTGACCCTGATCGTCGGATCGGAGACCGCGCCGCCGAGGGTGACGACGTGAGTGTTGGTGAGGACGTAGCCGTCCTTGCTGAGGACGACGCCCGAGCCGCTGCCGCCCTCGCTGCTGCTGGAGACGTCGATCGTGACGACCGAGGGCAGCACCTTGGTCGCGATGGCCGTCGTCTCGTTGACCGAGCCCGGGTTGTTCACGGTCACGGTCTGCGGACCGGATGCCGCCGAGCCCTGGCTCTCGGG
>JAITUD010000211.1 GCA_031286555.1 Microbacterium sp.
CAGAAGCTGCCGCGCAACGCCTCGCCGGTGCGCGTGCGCTCGCGCGACGTCATCGACGGCCGCCCCCGCGGTGTCCTCACGAAGTTCGGCATCTCGCGTGTCCGCTTCCGTGACATGGCACACCGTGGCGAGCTGCCCGGCGTGACCAAGTCGAGCTGGTAAGCATCCGCTTCAGAAGGGGCGAGGATCTTCGGATCCTCGCCCCTTCTGCATGTCCGGAGCGCCGGATCATGTGACGGATGTGACGAATGAGGCGCGACACACCACGAAAATCGCCCGAAACCCGCGAAATGACGCGGAAAACACTGGTGTGGTTGGTACTGTCGGCACGGTCGTACCGACCAATCGGGGGGCAGCCGCCTTCCGCATCACAACGAATGCGACGGATCTCGTCGCTGGAGGATGACATGGCTGACAAGTCCATCACCAAGACCGAGCTCGTCGCGAGCATCGCTTCCGCCACCGGTCAGAGCCAGGCCACCGTCTCGGGTGTCCTCGACGCGCTGTTCGCTTCCGTCTCGGACGCCGTCGCCAAGGGCAGCAAGGTCTCGATCCCGGGCTGGATCGCGTTCGAGCAGGTGGCGACCGCTGCCCGCACCGGCCGCAACCCTCAGACCGGCGCCGAGATCAAGATCCCGGCCGGCAAGCGCGTCAAGGTGACCGCCGGCTCCAAGCTGAAGGCCGCCGTCAAGTAAGACAGCTGCGTCGCAAGGCCGTCGTCCTCCGGGACGGCGGCCTTCGTGCATCCGGATCCGGCCTGCCCCGATGGGCGTCACGCCTGCAGGCAGAGATGACGTCGGTGGGCCGAATCGGGCCATCCCCGCCTGCATCCGGTCGTCCTGCCTGTAGGCGTGACCGGGCGCAGCCGCGGCGCCGGCGGCATCCGGGGATGCGGGGACAACTTAGGCTGGAGGGGTGAACTCCTACCGCCTCGCGGGCATCGCGACCCTGGTTCTCGCCGCCTCCGCGGCGCTGGTGGTCGCCCTCGTCTTCGGCGGCGGTGCGGCCGAGCTGGTGTTCGCCGACCCGGGCGCGGTCGTGCGCTGGGCGCTGCCCGCCAGCAAGATGATCGCCAACCTCGCCGCCGCGGCGATGCTGGGCCCGCTGGTGCTCGCCCTGTTCGCGCTGAAGTCGGGCTCCAAGAACTTCGAGCTCGCCGTCGACACCGCATCCGTCGGCGCGGCCCTCTTCACGATCGCGTCGGCCTTCGGAGCGTTCTTCACCTTCCTCGCCGCCTTCAACGCCAAGCTCAGCCTCGGCCCTCAGTTCGGCGAGCAGCTGGGCCGGTTCCTCATCGAGCTGCCGCTCGGACAGGCCTGGCTGGTCACGGTGCTGATGGGCGCGGCGGTGACGGTGATCGCCTTCGCCGCACGCGGATGGACGGCCGTCCTCTTCACGGCGATCCTCGCCGCGGCATCCTTCCTGCCCAACGCCACGCAGGGCCACTCCGGCGACGTCGCCGGCCACAACATCGCCGTCAACGCGATCCTGCTGCACACGGTCGGAGCCGCCGCCTGGATCGGCGGACTGCTACTGCTGGTCCTGCTGCGCGGGCGGGTGTCGGACCTGGCCACGCTGGTGCGCCGCTACTCGTCGATCGCCCTCGCCGCGTACATCGTGGTCGCGGTCTCCGGCATCGCGCGCGCGGTCGTGGCGATCGGCACCTGGGACGAGCTGTTCAGCCCGTACGGCCTGATCGTGATCACCAAGGTGCTCCTGCTGGGAGCGCTCGGTGTGCTGGGCGCGGGCTACCGCACCCGGCTCATCCCGCGTCTCGAGGGGGAGCGGCCGCGGCGCACGTTCTGGATGCTGCTTCTCGGCGAGCTCGCCCTGATCGGACTGGCATCCGGCGCCGCGGCAGCCCTGGCTCGCACGCCCCCGCCCGTGGGTGAGGAGGCGGCGATCGACCGCACCCCTGCGGAGCGTCTGACCGACTCGCCGCTGCCGCCCGAACTGACGCCGATCCGCTGGATCACCTCGTGGGACATCGACATCCTGTGGCTGGTCGTGGCCGGGTTCGGACTGGTGTTCTACCTGGCGGCCGTACTCCGGATGCGCAAGCGCGGCGACCGCTGGCCGATCCACCGCACGATCTTCTGGGTGCTCGGCATGCTCATGCTGGTCTGGGTCACCAGCGGCTCGGTGAACGCGTACCAGGAGTACCTGTTCAGCGTGCACATGCTCGGGCACATGCTGCTGAGCATGGCGATACCGCTGCTGCTGGTGTCGGGCGCGCCCATCACGCTCGCGCTGCGCACGATCCGCAAGCGCGACGACGGCACCCGAGGTGGACGCGAGTGGATCATGTGGGCCGTGCACTCCCCGTTCGCACGCGTGATCACGCATCCGTTCGTCGCCGCCGGCCTGTTCGTGCTGTCGCTGTGGGCGTTCTACTTCACCGATCTGGTGCGCTGGTCGATGTACGACCATCTCGGGCACGAGTGGATGGTCATCCACTTCCTGCTCACCGGCTACCTGTTCGTGATGTCGCTGATCGGCATCGATCCGGTGCCGTACCGGCTGCCGTACGCGGGCCGGCTGATCACGCTGATCGCGGTGATGGCGATGCATGCGTTCTTCGGCATCGCGATCATGATGCAGACCGGCCTGATCGTCGCCGAGTGGTTCGGGTCGATGGGCCGCACCTGGGGCGCGACTCCGCTCGAGGACCAGTACGTCGGCGGCGGCATCGCCTGGTCGATCGGCGAGATCCCGACCCTGATCGTCGCGATCACGGTCGCCATCCAGTGGTCGCGCTCGGATGAGCGGATGCAGCGACGTCAGGACCGCCAGGCGGATCGCAGCGGCGACGCCGAGCTGGAGGAGTACAACGCGAAGCTCGCGGCGCTCGCCGAGCGCGATCGGCGCGAGGCCGAACGGGAGCGCGCCGGGTTCTGACGCGGATCAGTTCGGATCGACGCCGCTGGGGGAGCCGACCCGGATCGATGCCGACCCGTCCTGCAGGATCGTGATCGTCCCGTCCACCGTGAACGGCACGTCCTCGGAGACGTGCTCGATCGAGCCGTCGAACAGCGACTGGATGTCGACCTCGATGTGCGCGACCGCCTCGGACGGCTCGATCCGCCAGTAGGCGCCGTCCGGAGTGACGGAGACCTTCGGCTGCGTGGTGATCGACCACTTCGGCAGCGAGTCCGGCGCGAGCCTGTTGCGCACCTCGAGCCCGAACGGGCAGGCAGTCGGCTGCAGCACCTTCTGCGTCGTGCACTGCGTGAGGAACTGCTCGACGCGCTGCTGCACGACGTTGCGGAACTCCTTCGTCGGCTGCGTCTGCAGGTCGACCGGGGTATGGGTGAGCGGCGCGTCGGCGAGCACGCTGACGCCGGGGGAGGACGCGATCGGGGTGTCGACCGTCACCGAGTACACCCCTGGCGTGAACACCAGCAGGTGCAGAGGCTCGAGCGGGGTGGTCTCGGTACCGGTGATGGCCACCTGGCGCCGGTCCAGCTCGAAGCCGTTCACGGCGAAGACGTCCGCACCGCGCACGACCAGCTCGACCTCGGCGAGCGGGCTCTTCGCGAACCGCCAGTTCGGGGTCACCCCGACCCAGCCGTCCTGGACGATGTCGAACACGGTGGTTCCCTCGTGCCCTGCGGCCTTGTAGTTGGCGGTGACGTGGTAGACGTCGCCGTCCTGCTCGGTCTCGAGGTGGATGTCGGTGAGCGGTGCGAGCGCCGCCCGGCGCAGCAGCGCCTCCGACGCGTTGCCGTCGATTCCCGCGGCCTCGAGCGCGGTGCGGTCGACGGCGACACCGGGCATCTGCAGGGCGTCGGCGGCGCGACCGGAGGACAGCATGTCGAGGTAGCGCGAGACGAACGCCGAGGGGCTGTAGAACTGCTGGTAGAGCGTGACCCCGCCCGCTCCGATCGCGGCGATCAGCAGCACCCCGACGAGGGCCAGGATCGTCAGATCGGCGCCGAGGCGCGCGCGCCGCGGCGCGCCCTCCTCCGGCTGCACCATGGCGTCAGTCTAGGAGCGGGCCGCTGGGACGAAGCCGAGCGCGGTGCGCGAGCGCTTAACATGGTGGCGTGTCCCTGCCGCCGCTCTCCGAGGAACAGTCCGAGCTGTTCCGGCTGATCGAGGACTCCTCCGACCACGTGTTCATCACCGGTCGCGCCGGCACCGGCAAGTCGACGCTGCTGCAGTATTTCGCCTGGAACACGAAGAAGCAGAGCGCGATCGGCGCCCCGACGGGCGTCGCCGCGCTGAACGTCGAGGGGCAGACGATCCACTCGCTGTTCCGGCTGCCGATCGGCCTGATCGCCGACAGCGACATCGAGCAGAACGACGGCACCCGCCGCATCCTGAACGCCATCGAGACCCTCGTGATCGACGAGGTGTCGATGGTGAACGCCGATCTGATGGACGCGATCGACCGCTCGCTGCGGCAGGCCAGGGGCCGGCGCGGCGAGCCGTTCGGCGGGGTGCAGGTCGTGATGTTCGGCGACCCGTACCAGCTGGCCCCGGTGCCGCCGCGGGGTGACGAGCTGCGCTACATCCAGGATCACTACCGCTCGTTCTGGTTCTTCGATGCGAAGGTGTGGACCGGCGGCGAGGCCGGCGACGGAGGGATGCTGGACATCGGCGCGCACGGCGCGCAGCTGCACGTGCGCGAGCTGGTGCACATCCATCGTCAGGCGGACGACGGGTTCAAGCAGATGCTGAACGCGGTGCGGTACGGAAGGGTGACGGCGGAGATCGCCGGCGTGCTGAACGGCCAGGGCGCGCGGCCGGCACCCGACCCGGAGCCCGGCGAGGTGCCGATCATCACCCTCGCCACCCGAAACGACCTCGTCACGAGGATCAACACCCGCCACCTGCAGGCGCTCGCAGGGCGCGAGCAGACCGCCGCAGCCGAGGTCAACGGCGACTTCGGCCGCGGTGAGGGGAACTATCCGGCCGAGGTCGAGCTGAAGCTCAAGGTCGGCGCGCAGGTGATGTTCCTGCGCAACGACACCGCGATGCAGGGCGAACCGCCGCGCTGGGTGAACGGCACGATCGGCACCGTCACGCGCATCCTCGGCGGATCGGTGCGCGTCGAGCTGGACGGCGAGGAGGTCGACGTCGAGCCGGCCGTCTGGGAGAGGTTCCGCTACGCCTACAACCCGGGCACCAAGACCCTCAGCCGCGAGGTGGTGGCGGAGTTCACACAGTTCCCTCTGCGGCTGGCCTGGGCGGTCACGATCCACAAGTCGCAGGGCAAGACCTACGACCGCGCGGTGATCGATCTCGGGTCAGGGGCGTTCGCGCCAGGACAGACCTATGTCGCGCTCAGCCGCCTGACCTCACTGGACGGGCTGTACCTGAGCAGGCCGCTGCGCCCCAGCGACATCCGCGTCGACCCGGACGTCACGCGGTTCATGCGCGA
>JAITUD010000307.1 GCA_031286555.1 Microbacterium sp.
GCGAAGAACGAGAAGTTCATCGCCCTCGCCGAGAAGGTCGCCGACGCCGCCGCAGCAGCGTCCGCCGACTCGGTCGAGTCGGTGCTGGCCGCCGCTGCCGGTGACCAGACCGTCGAGCAGCTCATCTCGGACGAGGCCGCGATCCTCGGCGAGAAGGTCGAGCTCCGCCGCGTCCGCCGCATCGAGGGCGACGCCGTCGAGGTCTACCTGCACCGCACCAGCAAGGATCTGCCCCCGCAGATCGGTGTCGTCGTCGCCTACAGCGGCACCGACGCCGAGACCGCACGCAGCATCGCGCAGCACATCTCGTTCGCCGACCCGATCTACCTCACCCGTGAGGACGTCCCCGCGGACGTGGTCGAGAAGGAGCGCGAGATCGTCACCGAGATCTCCCGCAACGAGGGCAAGCCCGAGGCCGCCCTGCCGAAGATCGTCGAGGGCCGCGTGGCCGCGTTCTTCAAGCAGGTCGCACTGCTCGACCAGGACTACGCCAAGGACAACAAGCTGTCCGTCGGCCAGGTCGCGAAGGACGCCGGCATCACGGTGACCGACTTCGCGCGCTTCAAGGTCGGCGCGTAAGCCACGAGAAGGGGTTCGGATCCGCTCAGGGTCCGAGCCCCTTCTTCATGCCCACAGGGCATTGCCACTATCGTGATACCGATGAGAGGACTCTCCCAATGACCGAACGCACCGGACGCCGTCGCGTCCTCCTCAAGCTCTCCGGAGAGGCCTTCGGCGGCGGCCAGCTCGGCGTCAACCCGGATGTCGTCAGCGCGATCGCGCGCGACATCGCCGCTGCCACCGACCGTGTCGAGGTCGCGATCGTCGTCGGCGGCGGCAACTTCTTCCGCGGGGCCGAGCTCAGCCAGCGCGGCATGGACCGCGGCCGTGCCGATTACATGGGCATGCTGGGCACCGTCATGAACGCCCTCGCCCTGCAGGACTTCCTCGAGCAGGCCGGTGCGCCCACGCGTGTGCAGTCCGCGATCTCCATGACCCAGGTGGCCGAGCCCTACATCCCGCTGCGCGCAGAGCGGCACATGGAGAAGGGTCGCGTAGTGATCTTCGGTGCCGGCGCAGGACTGCCGTACTTCTCGACCGACACCGTGGCCGCGCAGCGCGCCCTCGAGATCGGCGCGCAGGAGGTGCTCGTCGCCAAGAACGGCGTCGACGCGATCTACACCGCCGACCCGAACAAGCACGCCGACGCGGAGAAGATCGAGCGCGTGACCTATCGCGACGCCCTGCAGCGCGGCCTCAAGGTCGTCGACTCCACGGCGTTCAGCCTGTGCATGGACAACAACATGGACATGCGCGTGTTCGGCATGGAGCCTGCCGGAAACGTGACCAAGGCGCTGCTCGGTGAGCCGATCGGCACCCTCGTCACCTCCTGACCCGCCCTGCTCGGCGCGGCATTCAGCGCCCCGCCGGTAGAATTGCCAGAACCACTCGACGAATGGAGAACCCGTGATCGCGGATGTCCTCGCAGATACCACCTCTCGCATGACGCGGGCGGTCGAAGCCGCCAAGGAGGACTTCGCCACGGTCCGCACCGGACGCGCGAACCCGCAGATGTTCCAGAAGGTGATGGTCGACTACTACGGCTCGCCGACGCCCCTTGCCCAGCTGGCCTCGCTCGCGAACCCCGAGGCGCGCTCGCTGATCATCACGCCCTACGACAAGTCCGCGCTCAAGGCGATCGAGCAGGCCATCCGCGACATGCCGAACCTCGGTGTCAACCCGACCAACGACGGCAACATCGTGCGGATCACGATGCCCGAGCTGACCGCCGAGCGGCGCAAGGAGTACGTCAAGCTGGTTCGCACCAAGGGTGAGGACGCCAAGGTCCAGATCCGCGGCATCCGCCGCAAGGGCAAGGACGGCCTGGACGCGCTCAAGGCCGAGGTCGGCGAGGACGAGGTCGCCCGCGGCGAGAAGGAGCTCGACGCTCTCACCCGCCAGCACACCGACCTCATCGACGACGCTCTCAAGCGCAAAGAGGCCGAGCTCCTCGAGGTGTGACAGGGATGTCTGACGATTCTTCCTCGCAGGATCGTCCGCTCACCCGGCGAGAGGCTCGGGCTGCAGCGGCGGCAGGCGAGACACCGGCGCAGGGCACCCCGCAGGCGGATGCCGCGGATGCCGTGACGCCGGTGCGCGGAGTACCCGTCGTCGACTCTCCGCCGGAGCAGCAGGCTCAGCCCGCGGCAGCTCCTGAGAGGTCCGAGCCGATCGCCCGCCCTGCCCAGCCGGTCATCCCGCCGGCCGTCGTCTCGTCAGCACAGCCCGAGGCTTCGTCAGACGAGTCCGCACGGCCGGCTGACAAGCCGGCACGGCCGGCAAGCGAGCCGGCACGGCCCGCGGCCGGATCGGTGCCACCCGCGGCTGTGCCGCCCGCAGCCGCGCCGCAGCTGCCGGAAACGACACCTCCTGCGGATGAGACCGTGCGGCCGTCCGCCGAGAAGAGCCCGTTCGACACCGCGGACCACAGCGCGATCCGCGAGCAGTGGCGCGCCGCCCGCGATGAGCTGGGCTCGCACGTCTCCAATGCGCGCGATCAGTTCGACCAGGCGAATGAGCGCATCAAGGAGCGCACGGGGCGGGATCTGATCGTCGCCATCCTCATCGGCGTCGCGTTCGGTGCGGTGCTGCTGGCGTCACTGCTGTTCGTGAAGTGGCTGTTCGTGCCGATCGCACTGGCCGCCGGCCTGCTGGGCACCTACGAGGTGTCGCGTGCCCTCAAGGGCGGCGGGCGCCGCATCGACGTCGTTCCCCAGCTGATCGCCGCCGCTGTCCTGATCCCCACCGGATATCTGGACTCGCCCTGGCTGAGCTGGGTGATGCTGTTCGTTTCGGTGACCTTCGTCTGCGTGTGGCGCATGGTCGCCCAGATGGTCGTCGCCGACGGCAGGACCTACGGCGATGTGCTCGCGGACGTGCTCGTGAGCGGATTCGTGCAGGTGTACGTCCCGCTGCTCACCGCCTTCGCGCTGATGCTCCTCCGACAGGAGCACGGCGAGTGGTGGGTGCTCTCGTTCATCGTGATCGCCGTGGTCGCCGACACTGCGGCGTACGCCTCCGGCCTCGCCTTCGGCAAGCATCCGATGGCTCCGCGGATCAGTCCGAAGAAGACGTGGGAGGGCTTCGCCGGCGCGGTCGTCGGATCGCTTCTCGCAGGCGCGCTCCTCGGCGTCTTCCTGCTCGGGATCCCGCTCTGGGGTGGTCTGGTCCTGGGTGCGGCGATCCTCGCATCCGCCACCCTCGGCGACCTCGGGGAGTCGATGCTCAAGCGCGACCTCGGCATCAAGGACATGAGCTCCTGGCTGCCCGGCCACGGCGGACTGCTGGATCGACTCGACAGCATCCTGCCCTCGACGGTTCCCGCGTTCGCCCTGTACGTGCTCCTCACCTCACCTTGGATGGTGCCCTGATGACCGCTGATTTCGCCGCACAGTTCGCCGACGAGGAGTCCGCGCCTCCGGCATTCACGCTCACGACCGGGCGTCGGAAGGGCTACCACCGCGCCGCGGTGGACACGTTCCTCGATTCCGCGCGCCGCGCCTTCGAGAACGGACAGGACGACCTGACCTCCGAGGACGTGCGGGTCGCATCGTTCCCGCTCGTGAAGGAGGGGTACGACGTGGCCGAGGTGGATTCCGCGCTCGGGCGCATCGAGGACGCGTTCGCCGCCCGTGCACGCGAGCGGATGGTGCGGGCGAAGGGCGTCGAGGCCTGGGTCGCGGACGCCCGCGCAGACGCGCAGGTGATCCTGGATCACCTCGCCCGCGAGCCGAAGCATCGTTTCGCACGCACTGGCGTGCTGACGTTCGGCTACCGGATCGACGAGGTCGATCACGTGGCGGATCGCATCACCGGTTTTCTCCGTGACGGCGACGAGCTCAGCGCCGAGCAGGTGCGCAACGCGGCGTTCCGGATGCAGCGCGGGGGCTATCGCGAGGAGCAGGTGGATGCGCTTCTCGACGCGACCGTCGAGGTGATTCTTGCGGTCCGTTGAGGCGCTGCCGCGCGTTCTCATGGATGTTTCAGGCCGGATCGCATAGACTGACCGGCATCGTGACTCCCGATAACGAATCGATTACGCCTGAACTGCGCCCTGCAAGCGCGGCCTCCGCAACCCCGCGCGGCCGTCGCAGCAAGGCCCGTCGACCGATCGCCGCCGTCGTGGCGAGCATGGCCGTGGTCGGCTTCTCCGCGGCGCTGCTGGCGCCGACGGGGATGGCCGTGGCAGACCCGTCAACCGCTGAGGATGCAGTCACTGCGTACTCCCTCGCGGAGCAGGAGGGTCAGAATCTCACTGTGACCGTCGCCGGTGAGGATGTCGCTCCTGCCGCACGCGGGACCTTCGAGGTCTACGTCAAGCCGAAGCCCAAGCCCAAGCCAGTCGTGACGAGCACCGAGAAGTCGAGCAAGTCCACCGGCGGTGGCGGCGGGGGATCCGCGGGCACGCCGAAGTACACGGGCGGTGGCTCGAAGGAGCAGTGGATGACGGCGGCCGGCATCGCGAAGAGCGACTGGCCCTACGTCGACTACATCGTCTCGCGCGAGAGCGGCTGGAACCCGAACGCGACGAACAAGTCCTCCGGCGCATGTGGTCTCGTCCAGGCTCTGCCGTGCAGCAAGGTCCCTGGCAACGGGTACAACCCGGTCGACAATCTGCGCTGGGGCACCGGCTACGCCAATGGCCGTTACGGCGGCTGGGCCGGCGCCTACGCATTCTGGTCGCGCAACCACTGGTGGTGAGCGGCCGGCATGGCACGCTCCCGCAGACGGCGACCGGATCCCCGCGCCGCCGATGACTCGCTCGACCGTCTGATCGCCGGCTGGAAGCGCTCCGAGACCCGTCGTGGTCAGGAGTGGACGGTGCAGCCGGTCAACGCCGCTCAGGCGCAGAAGGACTACATCTGTCCGGGATGCCGCGGAACGATCTCGCCCGGCACCGCGCACCTCGTGGTGTGGCGGGCGGACGGCGTCCTCGGCGACGCAGCGGACCTCGCCGCCCGTCGGCACTGGCACACGCACTGCTGGAACATCGCCTGAGGCGCACTGCGCGGATCTAGCGCTCGTTCATCCTCGGGATGACGACCTGGCGGTAGATGATCAGGATGCTGGCGGCCACCGGAATGGCGATGAGCGCGCCGAGCAGCCCCAGCAGTGACCCGCCGGCCAGCGCCGCGATCACGACGACGGCGCCGGGGACGGACACCGCACGACTCATGATGCGCGGCGAGATGAAGTACGCCTCGATCTGCATGTAGATCAGGTACCAGACCGCCGCGGCGATCGCGGTGGTAGGCGACGCCAGCCCCGGGATCAGGCAGGTGAGCACGATGATCGTCGAGCCGGTCAGGGTGCCCACCAGCGGGATCAGTGAGAAGAAGAACGCGATGACGGCGAGCACGGCGGGGAACGGAGCGTTGATGATCGACAGGAAGATCATGCTGAGGATGCCGTTGATCACGCCGAGGGACACCTGCCCCATGACGTAGTAGCCGACGGAATCGGTGATCTGGTCGGCCAGGTCGATGAAGCGCTCCCGCTTGGAGGCCGGGACGAGCTGGTACACCGAGCGCTTCAGCGACGGGGTCGAGGCGGTCATGTAGATGGTGAGGACGAGCACGATGAAGGTGCCGAAGAGTCCTGCCGCGACCGCTCCGCCGAAGACCAGCACACCCTGGCCGATCTTGCTGCCGATCTCGGTGACGTTGGTGTTGAGCCATTCCTCGACGTAGAGGAAGACGTCGTCGACCTTCAGCATCGGGAAGGTCGTCTTCAGCCAGTCCTTGAAGTCCTCGAAGGGCTCCGGCCGCTGCAGGAGCGTCGTGATCTGCTGGACCAGCTGGCCGATCTGCTGCACGAACACCGGCAGCACGATGAGGATGACACCGGTGAGCACCGCGAGCACGGCGATGATCGTCGCGAGCACGGCGGCCCAGCGCGGCAGCCAGCGCTCCAGGAAGGTGACCAGAGGGTCGAGGCCCAGGCTGATGAACAGTGCAGTGCCGATGTAGAGCAGCACCGTGGAGAGCGTCTGCACGCTGCCGATGAGCACGATCCCCAGTCCCACGCCGAGCGTCGCGACGAGCGCGGTGCGAAAAGGACTGACGATCTTCATCGAATCTCCTGACGAGGGTGAACGCCAGCTTATTCGCTCGCGGCGACGGAGCCTGAACGAGCCGGGGGAGTCGCGGCATCCGTTCGTATTCATGCCTCTTGTGGAAAACGCACAGGCGGTTCCCGCTACCCTGGAATGTCGAGCGGAGACCTCTGGCGGATGCCGGGGTCACGTAAGGAGTCTTCTCGTGCGATTCGTATGGGCCGTCGTGGCCTTCATTCTGGCCGCGGTCATGATCGGTGCCGGCGTCGCTCAGCGCACCGTCTTCATGGGCCCCTCAGAGGTGCAGATGGAGATGCCCGCGGGCGACCCTGAGCCCTATGCGCTGATCTCCAGCGATGTGCTGCGCGCCAACCCCGGCCAGCAGACCCTCATGGTGCGCGGCAAGGGCGACCTGTTCGTCGCCTACGGTCGCACCGACGACATGAAGGCCTGGCTGTCGGACGCCGAGTACGACAGCATCACCCTGGACAAGAAGGGTGAGCCGCAGACCAAGGTCGTGAAGGCGGAAGTCGAGTCGACCAGCGAGACCGGCCGCAACCCGGCCGGATCGGACCTGTGGCTGGACTCCTACACCGACAAGGACTCGCTGATCGCGAACCTGCAGCTTCCGGAGGGGATGAGCGTGCTCGTCGCGCGTGACGGCGTGAAGGACGCTCCCTCCGACATCATGGTCACCTGGCCGCTGAAGACCACCACTCCGTGGGTCGGCCCGCTGTTCGTCGGCGGCGGCATCGCGCTGCTCATCGGCCTCGTGCTGTACATCCTCGGCATCCGTCACCAGCGTCGCGGCAAGGGCCCGCGGCGCAAGGGACCCGGGCCCCTGCCTCCCACGCAGCCGATCGACCTCGCGGTCGACAGGCTGCCGGAGCACGAGTCGATCGGCACCGGCCCTGTGGCGACCCCGGAGAGTGCCGCACCGGAGAGCACGGAGGAGCCCGCCGGTGATGACGGCCGCGCGCGCAGCACCGCACACCGGATGCTGCGCCGACGCCTGGCCGTCGCGATTCCCGCGATCGGTCTCACCGCAGTGCTCGCCACGGGCTGCAGCGCCGACTCCTGGCCGCAGTTCGATGCCTCGACGAGCCCGACCCCGACGCCCACCGTCGTCGCGCCCGACAACCAGAAGCCCCCGGCTGTGACCGAGGCGCAGGCGTCCCGCATCCTCAAGGACATCTCGAAGACGGTCACCGATGCCGACGCCGCTCGCGATCTGACGCTGGCGACGACACGCCTGGACGGCGCCGTGCTGCAGGCGCGCGCGACCGACTACGCCCTGGGGGCGAAGAACCCGAAGCTCGGCATTCCTGCGGCTCTGCCCGCAGACAAGGTCGAGGTGGTCCTGCCGCAGGCGACGGACTCCTGGCCCCGCACCGTGCTGATGCTGACGAAGTCGTCGGAGGCCAAGGCGCCGCCGGTGATCTTCACCATGACGCAGGCCGATCCGTGGTCGAACTACCGCGTGAACACGATGGCCGACATGCTCGCGTCCGCGAAGCTGCCCAAGCTCGCCCCGGCATGGCTGGGGACGACCCTTGTGCCGCCGGAGTCCACGTTCCTGATGATGCCGCCGAACCAGGTGGCTGACGCGTTCTCGTCGGTCGTGGACGAGGGCGAGAAGAGCCCGTACTTCGGGGACTTCGACGCCGCCGCCAAGAAGCAGGCCGGCGAGATCGTCGCGAGCCGGGCGGCCCTGCTGGCGGAGCTGAAGAAGACGGGGGCGGACAAGACGTCCAAGGTCGCATTCGACATGACGCACTCCGCCTTCGACCCGGTCTCGATGGCCACCCTCGACAGCGGCGCGATCGTGTCGGTCTCGGTGGTCGACACCCAGACCGTCACGCCGACGACGCCGGATGCGGTGATCAAGTTCGACAACAATGCGGAGGCCGTCGCACTCACAGGTGCGAAGGAGGCGGCGAAGGGCGTGCGCACCACCTATGGCATGCAGCTGTTCTTCGCGGTCCCCGCCCAGGGGGCGAACGCCCAGATCCAGCTGCTGTCCTTCCACCAGAACACCCTGAAGGTCGAGATCATCAAGTGAGCGACATCTCCGCAGCCGCGCTCCGCGGCGCCGTCGACCTGTCCACGCTCCGGGACCGGCCCCAGACGCCGGCATCCGGTGCGGCATCCGCGCAGCCCGGCCTGCCGGACGTCGTCGTAGACGTCACGGACGCGACGTTCGGTCAGATCCTCGAGCTCTCCAACACCGTCCCCGTCGTGGTCGACCTGTGGGCCGAGTGGTGCGGGCCGTGCAAGCAGCTCAGCCCCATCATCGAGAAGGTCACCCGCGAGCAGGGCGGGCGCGTCGTGCTCGCGAAGGTCGACGTCGACGCGAATCCGCAGATCGCGCAGGGCTTCCGCGCCCAGTCGATCCCGATGGTCGTCGCTCTGATCGGCGGCCAGCCGGTGCCGATGTTCACGGGCGCGGTGCCCGAGGAGCAGGTGCGCGAGGTGTTCGGACGCCTGCTGGAGCTCGCCGCGCAGAACGGCGTGAGCGGCTCGGTGGCCGCGGGAGAGCCCGGAGAGGCGCCCGCTGAGCCCGAGGAGGCTCCGCTGCCTCCGCTGCATGCCGAGGCCTTCGACGCGATCGAGGCCGGCGACTACCAGCGCGCGATCACCGCCTATGAGAAGGCTCTGGCCGAGAATCCGCGTGATGAGGACGCGAAGGCAGGTCTCGGTCAGGTGCGGCTGCTCGCGCGAGTGCAGCACCTCGACCTGCAGGCCGCACGCGCGGCTGCGGCCGAGGCCCCGCTCGACCCGGAGGCGCAGTTCGCCGTCGCCGACCTCGACATCGCCGGCGGCCACGTCGACGACGCGTTCGGCCGTCTGCTGGACCTGTTCGCCGCGCTGCCCGCCGATGAGCGGATGCCCGTGCGCGAGCGCCTGGTGGAGCTGTTCGACCTCATCGGCGCGGCCGACCCCCGCGTGGGTGTCGCGCGCACGCGACTCGCTTCGCTGCTGTTCTGACGAATGCAGACGGATGGCCGGGGACTCGGGTCCCCGGCCATCGTCGTCTCAGCTGAACGTCGCCGCAGGCACGTGCGGGTCGCTCTGATGCCGCAGCCAGATCGTCGACAGTGCGGGCAGGGTGACGGT
>JAITUD010000288.1 GCA_031286555.1 Microbacterium sp.
TCATCGTCGCCATGGAGGCGGCGGTGAACTTCACCGTGCCGACCTACATCCAGGTCGTGCAGGGACGCACACCGTTCGACACCTCGCTGGCGATGATGCCGTTCAACCTCACCGTGTTCGTCACCGCGACGCTCATCGTCCGGTTCTACAAGAGGTACGCCCCGCGTACGATCGCCCTGTTCTCGTTCGGGCTTACCACGATCGCTCTGGTGTGGCTGTCGTTCGTCGTGACGAACAACTGGGAGACGCTGCCGACGATCCTCGGACTGATCGTGTTCGGCATCGGCCAGGGCGCGCTGGTCACGCTGGTGTTCAACGTGCTGGTCACCGCGGCGCCGAAGGAGCTGGCGGGCGACGTCGGGTCGATCCGCGGCACGACCCAGAATCTGGCCTCTGCCGTCGGCACCGCCGTCATGGGCGCCGTGCTCGTGACCACTCTGAGCTTCGGCATCGGCAGTGCCGTCGCCGAGCATCCGGAACTGCCTCCGGAGCTCGTCGCGCAGGTGCCCCTGGACAATGTGAACTTCGTCAGCAACGACGATCTGCGCGCCGTGCTGGAGCGCACCGACGCCGACGAGGCGCAGGTCGAGGCGGCGGTCGTCCTGAACGAGGAGCAGCGCCTGCGCACTCTGCGGTTCGGGTTCCTGATCCTCGCCGGCATCAGCCTGCTCGCCGCGATCCCCGCATCCCGTCTGCCGAGGTACCGGCCGGGGGAGATCCCTGCGCCGGACGAGCGCGACGAGCCGAAGGACGCCTGAGGCCGTCAGACCGAGTCGGGCGGGGTGAGCGGTGCAGGTGCGCCCGCGCTGCTCACCGTCGCCTCGCGCTTCTCGGCATGGAACGCGTCGCTGAGCGCGCGGACCACCTCGGACGTCGCGGACAGGCCGTCGGCCGGCGGATGCCAGAACCGCACGGTCGCGATCACACGTTCGGGGGAGACCGCCTGAACGGTCGCGGCAGGATCCGAGATCGACGGGGATGCGGTGCCGGCCACTCCGGTGAGCCGTGACAGCAGCGCGTCGACGGTGTCATCCTCGCGCCGCTCGAGCCGCACCTGCACCTGACTGCGCAGCCTGCCGTGCGAGGAGAGGTTGACCACCGAATCGGAGAGCAGCTTGGCGTTCGGCACGTGCACGGTGGCACCGTCCGAGCTCACCAGGATCACTGCGCGGGCGTTGAGCTCAGTGACTGTGCCGGTGATCGCACCGTCCGGGGTGTCCACCTGCACGATGTCCCCGACCTGCACGGTGCGGCGGGACTGGATCATGACACTGGACGCGAAGTTGTCCGCAGTGCCGCGCAGCACCAGCACCACCACGACGCCGACCAGGATGACGACCGCGAGCAGCGGCTGGATGTTCGCGCCGAGGATCGCGAGCGCCAGCCCGATCCCGAAGGCGATCACGAGGTACTCGACGCCACGCGCCACGGGCTGCACGTACGCCTCGGGAACGTTGGGCACCCTGCTCAGCAGTGCCGCCATGCCCTTCCGCGCGAAGTGGGCGGCGATCCAGCCGAGGATGCCGACGATCACGGCGACCACGAGCTGCCACCACTGGACGCCGGCGAACTGTGCGGAGATGTCGGGCATGGTTCCTTCCTACCGGATCGCGATCAGAACAGCGCGGTGACGGCCTTCTGCAGCTGCAGCACGCCGATGATCAGCAGCAGCGCCGCGTTGAGCACGTGCGTGTGGCTGGAGATCCAGGTGCGCACCGCATCGAGGGTGGGCTGAGCCCTGGTGCCGGCGATGAGCAGCCAGAACACCGGGATGGCGATCGGGAGGGTGCCGATCACGACGAATCCGATCGTGACGGCCACGGTCTCCGCGGCGGAGATGTACGCGAGTGCGATGTCGAGCGCCGCGATGATGGCGCAAGAGGCGTCGACGGGATTGACCACGAACAGGCCGACCCCGAGGAAGAAGCTGCGCACCGGCTTGAAGGTCGAGACCGACTGCAGCCAGCCCGGCAGGGTGGCGGCCTTGGCGACATCCTTCGGAGAGGACGCCGCAGCCATCCTGCGGATGCGGTCCGCGCCCTTCCGGTACACCCAGACCGCACCGAGCACGAAGACCACCCCGAGCAGCAGTCGCAGCAGTCCGACCCACAGCGGGGATTCGCCGTCCGGCTTCTGCACGTCGAGCGTGCGGAAGATCCAGCCGAACAGCAGGAGCAGCCCGACCATGCCGACGATCCAGCCGAGCAGGTAGGCGACGCCGTTCCGGCGGGCCTGCTTCGACAGGAGCACGGCGACGAGCGCCATGATCGCGAGCGGACTGAGGACGACCCCCAGGGCGGTCGGGATGAGCTGGACGATCAACTGGCCCATGGCTGCACCGCTCTCCCGTCCCGGGGGACGTCATCGATCTCAGGCGAGGAGCTTCGCCTTCGCGGCTTCGAACTCCGCGTCGCTGAGCAGACCCTGCTGCTTGAGCGCGCCGAGCTGCTGCAGCTCGGCGACGACATCGGTCCCACCAGCCGGGGCGGACGGGGCTGCGGGCGCTGCCGGGACCGGGGCGGCGTACTGCGCGGCCGCGGCCTGTGCCGCGGCATCCACCTGCGCCTGCTGCTGCGCGGCCTCGTACTGCTGCTGCTCGTACTGCGCCTGCGCCTTGCGCTCACGGCTGTTCGCCATGGCGCCGGTGACGGCGCCGGCGGTGCCGGCCACGACGGCGGTGCGGGCGGCGAGGCCGACCAGGCCGGGGCGTCCGATTCTGCGGAACATCGGCATGTCAGGCTCCTTCGTTCTCGAGGTGGTCGATGAGGGCGTTCACGACCGGGGCGGGGATGCGCTCGTGCTGCAGCACGACGGCACCGGATGCTGCGAACCGGCTGGCGAGCTCGCGCTGGTACGTCAGCTCGACGGCGATCAGTGCGGCGGAGCCGCCAGGCGGAACCAGCTCGGCGAACGCGGCGATGTCCTCCTCGCCGGTGATGCCGGATGCTGCCAGGGCGATGTCGCCGAGGTCCAGGCCGTCCGGGTCGTCCTCGACCTCGACGACGGTCACCTCTCCGGTGTCCGACTTCGAGATCAGCAGGAGGTCGACCAGGCGCACGTAGCCCGTGTTCAGCATGTCGACGAGGGCCTCGACGACCGGGGCCCCTGGCCGCTCGCCTTCGAATCCGACGAGCGTGTACTCGACCGGTCCGTATCGGAATTCAGTCACGCGTTCTTCCTTTCGACAGAAGGGGGTGCCGGACGATGTCCGACACCCCCTCGGATGCACTGCTATCGGAGGATGCCGATCAGGCGAGGGCCTTGGCCTTCAGCTTCTCGTACTCCTCGGTGGTGATGGTGCCCGCGGCGAGCAGCTTCGCGGCGTCCGCGATCTCGTCCGAGGCGCTCTTGCCGGCGGCGTTGCGGATGTACGCGTCGGTGGCGTCCTTCGCCTGCTGCGCCTGCTCGGCGCTGCGCTCCGCCATGCCCTGGCCGCGTGCGATCAGGTAGACCAGCGCGGTGAGGAACGGCACGAAGATCAGGAAGATGATCCAGACCGCCTTCAGCCAGCCGTTGAGCTTACGGTCGCGGAAGATGTCCCCGATGATCGAGAACAGCACCATGAGGTAGGCGATGAAGAAGAACGCCCAGATCATGTACCAGAAGAAGTCCCAGAAACCCATTGTTGTATCTCCCTGTTTTGAGGTCTTGGTGATGACGTTAGCGTGCTGCGGCCCCTCGACACGAGCGATTCATTCGATTCGGGTGACGGGCCCGGCCCGCCGTGTGACGCTTACTCTGGAATCATGGAGATGAAGGACGAGCGGAGCGACGCGGATCGCGCGGCGGATGCCGAGGAGGCACTCCGCGAGGCCGATGCCGCCGTCGCCGCCGCGAAGGCGGAGGCGGAGCGCTGGGGAGGCACCGACAAGCGTCCTGCTGAGCCCCGCGACCGGCACTGGTGAGCGGTCACGGATGATGGCGCGGCGCAGCGCATCATCCGTTCGGCTACGGCGGACTGACCGGCCGGGCGATGCCGGGGCGGCGGCGCGACGGAAGACTTGAAGTCCCGTCCCCGTCTGGAGTCCGTCATGCACCGCACCCCGCGCCGAGTCCTCGCCGTCACCGGCCTTGCCATCGTCGCGGCATCCGTTCTCGCCGCCTGCTCGCCGGCGGCCGCGCCGAAGCCGTCGCCCTCGTCGGCGGCGCCCGCTCCGAACGCGCAGGATCGGCTGGACGCCCGGCTGCGCGACGCCGCCTGGCAGGACGACATCGCCGCGGCGACCGAACTCATCGCGCAGGGCGCCGACGTGAACGCGAAGGACGACACCGCGCAGTCGGCGTACCTGGTCGCGACCAGTGAGGGGCATCTCGAGCTGCTGCGTCTCGCGCTCGCGCACGGTGCGGAGGTCGACGACAAGGACAGCTGGAACGGCACCGGACTGATCCGGGCAGCCGAGCGGGGCCACGGCTACATCGTGGGGCAGCTGCTGCAGACGGGCATCGATCGCGATCACGTGAACCGGATCGGATATCAGGCCATTCACGAGGCCGTCATCTTCGGGCAGGACAGCGAGACCTACCACCTGACCGTCCGCGCCCTCATCGCGGGAGGGGCGGAGTTCGACCGGCGCTCCGGCAACGAGGGCAGCACTCCGCTGCAGATGGCCGAGCAGCGCGGATTCGACGGAACGCGGTCGATCCTCGAGGCGGCTCGTGACGGCGGGATTCCTTCGAACCCGGATGTCGCTCTGCTGGCCGCCGCGGACGCCGGAGACGCGGATGCCGCGATGCTGGCCATCCGCGCCGGCGCCGACCTCGAGACGCGCGACGCCGAACTGCAGCGCACGCCGCTGATGCACGCCGTCATGGCCGATCGCGTCGAGGTCGCCCAGCTGCTCGTCGCGCTCGGCGCCGACCCCGACGCGTACGACTACCGCAGGGACACGCCATGGGTGATGACCGGCGTGACGGGCAGCGTGCCGATGCTGGACGCGCTGCTGCCGGGGCAGCCTGATCTCACGATCCCGAACCGCCGCGGCGGAACGCCCGCGAATCCCGCCGCCGAGCGCGGTCACGCCGACTACATCGACCGGATCGTGCAGCTGGACATCGACCTGAACCACGTGAACACCAACGGGTGGACGGCAGTCCAGGAAGCCGTCGTGTTCGGTGGCGGTGGGAACAACGCGCAGCGGATCGTGAAGGCCCTGATCGCCGCGGGCGCCGATCCCGACATCAAGGACGCCAAGGGGCGGACAGCCCTGGACAACGCCCGCAGGCTCGGGTTCGGGGAGCTCGTCGCGATCCTCGGAGGGTGATCACGATCACACCGTGAGCTCGCGCAGAATCCGCAGCACCTCCTCGGCCGTGACCTCATGTCCTGTCTCCTCTGTGTGCTGCTGCACTCGCCGAGCGAGCGCGACCTGCTCGTCGCGGCTCAGCGTCACGCCGTAGCGGCTCTCCAGGAGGTGCGTGATCCCGCCCTTGCCCGACTGGGAGTTGACTCGGATCACCTCTTCGTATCCTCGCCCGAGATCCGCGGGGTCTACGGGTAGATAGGGCACGCGCCAGGACGCCTGGTTCTCGTCAAGGCCCGCTGCTGCGGCGCGGGCGCGGTGCTCGGCGAAGCCCTTCCGGATCGCATCCTGATGCGTGCCGCTGAATGCCGTGTGCACCAGCGCACCGGCATACGGATGCCTCGGGTGCACCTCGAGACGGTTGCAGTGCTCGACCGTGCGCCGGATCTCGTCGATGTCCGAGAAGTCGATCATCGGATCGACGCCCTGTGCGTGCAGGTTCAGGGCGAGCGTGGCGAGGTCGACGTTGCCGGTGCGCTCCCCGTTGCCGAAGACGCATCCCTCGACGCGCTGCGCGCCGGCGAGGACGGCCAGTTCCGCGCAGGCGACGCCTGTCCCGCGGTCGTTGTGCGGATGCACGGAGAGGATGACGGAGTCGCGCCGCGCGAGGTTGCGATGCATGTACTCGATCTGATCGGCGTAGACGTTGGGGGTCGCGATCTCGACGGTGGCCGGAAGGTTCAGGATGACCGGTCGGTCGGGGGAGGCGCCCCACAGGGCGGTGACCGCATCGCAGATCTCCAGTGCGAAGTCCGGTTCGGTCTGGTTGAACACCTCGGGGGAGAACTCGAACCGCACGTTCGGCAGGTCTCCCGCCAGACGCAGCACTTCGCGCCCGCCATCGAGGATCAGCTCGCGCAGCTCGTCCCGGCCCCGGCCGAGGACGACGTCTCGCCAGATCGGTGCGGTCGCCGTGTACAGATGGATGACGACCGGATTGCGGATGCCGGAGATCGAGGCGACGGTCCGCTCGATGAGGTCGCCGCGGGCCGGGGTGAAGACGACGATGGTCACGTCCTCCGGGGCGATGTCCGTCTCTGCGATCAGGCGTACGAAGTCGAAGTCTGTCTGAGATGCCGAGGGGTAGCCGACCTCGATCTCCTTGTAGCCCATGGCGACGAGCATTTCGAAGAATCGGCGCTTTCTCGCCGGATCCATCGGCTCGGCGAGGGCCTGATTGCCGTCGCGCAGATCGACCGGCACCCACAGCGGTGCGGCGGTGAGCCGGCGTGACGGCCATCGGCGGTCACGCAGTGGAACGTCGACGCGGGAGAAGACGTCGCTGTATCGCTGCGACGGCATCTGCGACTGCCGCTGAGGATTCCAGTGCGGGGCACCGTCTGGGATCGGGCCGGACGGGGTAGACAGGGTGGGGAACGCGCTCATGGTTCTCTTCTTCGGTCGTTGTTCGCGACCGGCGGCGACGGCTCTCCACGGCGGGGGAGCCGGTCGTGTCAGGCCCCGCCGTGGCGGTGAAGAAGAAGGGATCCCTGGGGAAGCATGGCTAGACTGTAACACAACTCCTCAGACAAGCAGAGAGGTTGGACCCATGGCGCAGGTGGTGCGGGAGACGTTGGCCGATCGGGCGGCGCAACTGCTGCTCGAACGGATCGGGGCCGGAGAATGGGTGCTAGGCGAGCGGCTGCCCGGCGAGACGACTCTCGCTCTGCAGCTCGGCGTCGGGCGCTCCACGGTTCGTGAGGCGATCCGGCAGCTTGCGGGACGGGGCGTGCTCGTGACCCGGCAGGGGGTCGGAGTGTTCGTCTCGGCGCTCGAACCGCGCGACGACTGGGACGAGGTGCTCCGTCGGGCGGACATCCTCGCGGTGATCGAGACACGCACGGCGATCGAGAGCGAGGCGTCCGCGCTCGCCGCGCGACGACGAACTCCGGCAGACGTGCGCAGGCTGCGCCGGGCACTGTCTGTGCGGGAGGCCTCCCGCCCGGAACAGGGCGAGAGTGATCCGCGCGCGATGATCGAGGGTCATGTCGACGCCGACCTCGCACTGCACCGGGCCATCGTGTCGGCCGCCCACAACGCGGTGCTCGCCGAGCTGTTCGATGCGCTGACTCCCCGTCTGCGGCAGGCGATGGTCGACATGCTGAGGATTCGCGGCGTTTTCGGCGATGCCGAGGACCACGCAGCCCACGAGCAGCTCGTCGAAGCAGTCGTGCGCGGCGACTCCGCTGCTGCGGCAGCCCTCAGCCGAGAACATCTCGCCGGACTCGCGGCGGCTCTCGGATGACGGGGCGATCACCAGTCCTCGAGCTGCGCGATGTGCACTTCCGCCGAGGCGGCCGCGCGATCCTCCGCGGTATCACGCTGACTGTGCGGGCCGGCGAGCGCTGGGCGCTGCTCGGGCCGAACGGCGCGGGCAAGAGCACGATCCTGGGGTTCTGCGGCGCCGTGTCGCACCCGAGCGAGGGGACGGTCGACGTGCTGGGGAGCAGGATCGGCCGCGTCGACCTCCAGGCGCTGCGTCGTCGGATCGGGCACGTGAATCCGCGGCATCCGCTCGACTCGCCCCTGTCGGCGACCGAAGTCGTGCTCACCGGCATCACCGGAACGGTGGAGACGCCGATGAGGTGGGCGCCGCAGGAGGGCGAGGTGGCGCGGGCTCAGGAGATGCTCGGGGTGGTCGGCCTCGCCGACCGTCGGGAGGCGAACTGGTTCACCATGTCACAGGGCGAGCGCGGAAGGGTGCTGATCGCGCGCGCCCTGGTGATCCGGCCCGACCTGCTCCTGCTCGATGAGCCGACGACCGGACTCGACGTCGCGGCCAGGGAGCAGTTCCTGGAGACCGTGGACGGGCTCGTCCGGCATGACCCTGGCATGACCAGCATTCTCGTGACGCATCACCTCGAGGAACTGCCGGAGACGACCACGCACGCCCTGGTGATCTCCGACGGCGAGGTCGTCGCAGCGGGGCCGGTTGACGAGGTGCTCAGCACGGCGACGATCTCGCACGCGTTCCGGCATCCGATCGAGGTCATGAAGCATCGCGGTCGCTGGTCGGCGCGGGCGGGGCGGGGTGACGGCCGCTCAGCGGAAGTCCCTTGACCGGTGCTCCAGCCCGGTGCGCAGGTCCTCGAAGCCGTCGGCCAGCAGGTTGGCCACTCCCTCGGCGGAGCGCTCCAGGATGCCGCGGACGATGAGTGCGGGGGAGTCGCGGGCGATCCGGCGGTAGCGCCCCCACACCCCCGGTGAGCAGATCACGTTGACCAGGCCGCGCTCGTCCTCGAGGGTCAGGAAGGTGATGCCGCTCGCGGTCGCCGGCCGCTGTCGGTGCGTGACGATGCCGGCCACCTCGATGCGGCGCCCCTCCTCATGGGTGCGCAGACGATCGGAGGTGAGCACCCCGCGCTCGTTCAGCGCGGCGCGGAAGTGCGCCATCGGATGGTCGTCGGTCGAGATCCCGGTCGCCCAGAGGTCCGCCGCCAGCCGTTCGTATCCGGTCTGATCGGGGAACAGCGGTGGCTGCACCGCGATCGCCGTGCCCGGCAGGTAGCGGGCACGGTCCTCG
>JAITUD010000314.1 GCA_031286555.1 Microbacterium sp.
TGCCGATCGCGGAGATCACCCGACGGGTGCAGGCCGAACTCTCCTGAGGCCGATGTCCCCCGGCCGCCCCGAGAGCGGACCGGCCGGGAGTGCGCTCAGTCGCAGCCGCAGCCGCCGGACGGCGTCTTGACCATGAAGCAGACGTCGCAGACGCCGTAGTCCCGCTCCTCCTTGGGAGTGACCTTCGGAGCCTTCGGTGCGGCCGGAGCCGAGGTGCGCGGAGTCGTGGTGCGCTTCGGCTTCACCGGCGCGGACTGGACGAACTCGCTGGGGTGCATCACGTAGAAGTACGGCGGGCGCCCCTCGCTGGGCTGCAGTCGCTGCGCGGCCGAGCCGACGACGACGATCTCGTCCTCGGAGAAGCCGTTGGTGTAGGTGCGGCCGATGTGCAGCGCGGCGCCGGGCCCGCGGCGGATCGCCTCGATGTAGCGCCCGCGATCGATGAAGCTCGAGATGCCGACCGCGTCGACGATCTGAGCGATGAACGCGTGGTTCTCCTCGGGAATGCGCTGCGCGCGGAGCGCTTCGGCGAGATTGCGGTAGGGGCGGGAGGTTCCGGCCGGGGTGGGGCCCTGTACTTCGTTCATCACTTCAAGGATCCCACGTCCGGCGGTGCACCGGATGCCGCTTCAGTACGCTGAGGGCATGGCGCGCGCGACGGTGATCGGAAGCGGGCCCAACGGACTCTCCGCCGCAGTGGCTCTGGCCCGTGCGGGCTATGCCGTCGAGGTGCTCGATGCGGCCGAGACGATCGGCGGCGGCGTGCGCACCCTCGACGGCCCGCTGCCCGGATACCGGTACGACGTGTGCTCGGCGGTGCATCCGGCCGCGCTCACCTCGCCGTTCTTCCGCGCCTTCGGGCTGGCGGAACGGGTGGACTGGATCCGCCCCGAGGCCTCGTATGCGCATCCGCTGGACGGCGGAAGGGCGGGGATCGCCTGGCGCGACCTGGAGCGCACCGCCGACGGGCTCGGAGTCGACGCCCGCGCGTGGAACGCACTGCTGCGTCCTCTGGTGCGCCGGCTCGATCAGGTGGTCGAGTTCACCGGCGGCTCGATGCTGCGCCTGCCGCGACACCCGGTCACCGGCATCCGCTTCGGCCTGCGGATGCTGGAGCAGGGCACGGCACTCGGACCCCGCGCGTTCCGCACGGATGAGGCGAACGCGCTGCTCGCGGGCGTGCTCGCGCATGCGGCGACGCCGTTGCCGTCGCCGTCCTCGGCCGCGGCGGGTCTGCTGCTGGCAGCGCAGGCGCACGGGCGAGAGGGGTGGGCGTACCCACGCGGCGGCGCGCAGCGCATCGCCGACGTGCTGCAGCAGGACCTCGAGGCGCACGGCGGACGCATCCGCACCGGTGAGCAGGTGCACGACCTCGCCGACCTGGAGTGGGGCGATCCGGCTCGCGGCGACCTGCTGCTGCTGAACTGCTCTCCGCGGCTCGCGCTCACGCATCCCGGCATCCCGACGTCCTACGCCCAGGGCCTGACCGAGTACCGCTACGGCCCCGCGGCGGCGAAGGTCGACTTCGCGCTGAGCGGGCCGGTGCCGTGGACGAACGCGCAGGTCGCGCTGGCCCCGACCGTGCACGTCGGCGGCACCCGCGCCGAGATCGCGGCGAGTGAGAACGCGGTGGCCCGCGGCACGGTGTCGGACCGGCCGTACGTGCTCGCCGTGCAGCCGTCCGTGCTCGACGACTCGCGTGCGCCGGAGGGCGGGGCCGTGCTGTGGGCGTACATCCATGTGCCGTTCGGATCGGATCTCGACCCGACCGAACTGGTGACGCGGCAGATCGAGCGCTTCGCACCGGGCTTCCGCGAGGTGATCCTGGGCAGTCGTGCCGTGCCGGCATCCGAGCGCGAGGCGCTGAACCCGGCCGAGATCGGCGGCGACATCTTCGGCGGCGCGTTCACGATCGCGCAGGCGTTCCGGCGCCCTGTGGTGTCGGCGACACCCTGGCGCACGCCGATGCGCGGTGTGTATCTGGCGTCGGCGGCGACGCCTCCGGGTCCCGGCGTGAACGGCATGGCCGGCTGGCACGCCGCACGCACCGCCCTGGCGGATGCCGGGACCCCGGCGACGCTGGCGGAGCTGTTCGCCTGACCGGTTCGTCGGCCACGGGGCTCTCGCGCTCTGGGCGACTGGCCGCTTGAATGGACCCATGTACGAGATCCCCGCGCCGATGCTCGCCAAGGCCGCCGCCGCAGTGCCGGACCCGGCGAAGACGCCGATGCTGTTCGAACCGAAGTGGGACGGATTCCGCGGGCTCATCGCCTGGGACGGCGAGTCGCTCGAGATCGGCTCACGCGGGGCGAAGCCGCTCACCCGCTACTTCCCGGAACTGGTCGAGCAGCTCCCGGGCATCCTCCCCGGCCCCTGCCTTCTCGACGGGGAGATCGTCGTCGCCACCGGCCCGGCGGGCTCGCAGCGGCTGGACTGGGAGGCCCTCAGCCAGCGCATCCACCCGGCGGCATCCCGCGTCGCGAAGCTCTCCGTCGAGACTCCGGCGATGTTCATCGCCTTCGACCTGCTCGCCGAGGGCGATGACGACCTCCAGTCGGTGCCGTTCCGCGAGCGGCGCGCACGCCTGGAGCGGATGCTGGCGGGTGCCGCCTCCCCGCTGCACCTGACCCGCACCACGGACGACCGCGCGACGGCTCAGCGCTGGCTCGCGGAGTTCGAGGGCGCCGGGCTCGACGGCGTCGTCGCCAAGCCCCTCGACGAGCCCTACGCCCCGGGCAAGCGCACCCTGATCAAGATCAAGCACGCCCGCACGGCGGACGTCGTCGCACTCGGCTACCGGGTGCACAAGAGCGGCTCCGGTGTCGGCTCGCTGCTCGTCGGCCTGTACTCCGACGACGGTGTGCTGCGCCAGGTCGGCGGCGTCGCCGCGTGGAGCGATGCGATGCGGCAGCAGCTCGTCGACGATCTCGACCCGCTCGTGGAACGGGATGCCGACGGCGCCGCCGTCACCGGCGAGGGCGAGCGCTCACGGTTCAGCGGCTCGAAGGACGTGTCCTTCGTGCGGCTGCGCCCCGAACGCGTGCTCGAGGTGAAATACGACCAGCTCGAGGGCGCCCGATTCCGGCACACCGTGCAGTTCGCACGCTGGCGTCCCGATCGGGATGCCGCATCGTGCACCTACGACCAGCTTGACACGGTGGCAGGGTACGACCTGGCCGACGTGCTGGCCTGAGCGCCCTTCTCGTCGCTGCGCTCCTCGCTCAGGACCGCGGCTGCGATGAGACTCAGGGCGCGGGCTTGGGCGGGGTGAACTCCACGATCGGGATGTCCGCCTCTCCCCCCGCCGCGTAGTCCATGGCCGCACTGAGGTGCTTCCACGCCTCCGGATGCTCGGCGGCATAGACCTTCAGCCGTTCCGCGGACTCCTCGGGCCCCAGCATCCGCACCGCCGCGCGCGCCCTGCGCGCGTGCCCGGTGCTGAGGTAGGCGACACCGTTGGCCTGCAGATTGCGGTACCACTGCGCCTTCCGGCCGAAGCCGGATGCCACCCGGATCACGTTGTGCCCGCGCTCGGCGACCTCGACGACCACGAACCGGCGCTCGTGCGACTTCCGCCCGAGGTGCTCGATCATCACGAGCCTGTCGCCGAAGATCCAGCCGAAGCCTGACCGATACAACCAGATCGGCGCGCGCACGAGCCAGGGCGTCGCCAGCAGGCGGGCGACGAGACGGTCCGTCATCCCGGCCGTCCTACTCATCGTTCTCCCAGTTCGCGGCGACCTTCTTGCTCGGCTGCACGCGCGGCGGCTCGCCGGGCATCTTCGGGAACTCGGGCGGGAACGGCAGTTCGCCGAGACCGTTCTCGACATCCCGCTCCCACCACTGCAGCAGGGTGTCGATCCGGCCCGGTGCGTCCTGCATGCCGGCCCATGGATCGCCGACCTCGGCGAGCCTGGCCGGGATGCTGCGCACGGTGAAGCGCTTGGGATCGAGGTCGTCGAGCTCGTCCCAGTGCAGCGGCGTCGACACCGGCGCCCCGACCAGCGCACGCGCACTGTAGGCGCCGGCCATCGTGCGGTCGCGGTTGGCCTGGTTGAAGTCGACGAAGATGCGCTCCCCACGCTCCTCCTTCCACCAGTTCGTCGTCACCGCCTGCGGCATCCGCCGTTCGAGCTCGCGTCCGGCGGCGATCACCGCGTGCCGCACGGTGAGGAACTCCCACTCCGGAACGATGGGGCAGAACACGTGCAGGCCGCGGTTGCCACTGGTCTTGATGAAGGGCTCCAGGCCTGCCTCGCGCAGCACCGCGCGCAGCTCGCGCGCCGCGACGATCGCCTCGGCCATGCCGGTGCCAGGCTGCGGGTCGAGGTCGATGCGCAGCTCGACCGGGTTGTCGGTGTCGGCCGCGAGCGAGGCCCACGGATGGAACACGATCGTGTTCATCTGCACGGCCCAGACGATGGCGCTGGTGCGGTTCAGCACGATCTGCGGATGCTTCCGGCCGCTGTTGTACGTGCACATCACGGAGTCGACGAAGTCGGGCGTGCCCTTCGGTGGGTTCTTCGAGAAGAAGCTCTCTCCCTCGACGCCGTCTCGGAAGCGCTCCAGCGACACCGGTCGGTGACCGTTCGCGTTCAGGAACGGCGCCGACACGACCTGCATGTACTCGGCATACTCGCCCTTGGTGATGCCGGGGCCGCCGTCGGGCACGGGCCAGACCACCTTGTTCGGGCTGGACAGCCCGATCTCGCGCTCCACCTCCGCACCGGAGTCGGTGTCGGTCACGGTCAGCGTCACACGCTCAGAGGCCATGCTCCGAGACTAGGACGCGCGCGCCCGTCTGTCAGGCCCCTTGGTCGATCAGTCGCCCAGATCGACGGCCAGCACCAGCACAGGTCCGAGCGAGTCGCGCTCGACCGCGAGCGACGGACCGGCGGAGTCGACGATCACGCCCGCGAGTTCGCTGTGGGTGCTGAGCACCTTCGCGAGCTGCTCGGGCTCGAAGGGCATCGGCCGGTCGTCGCGGCCCAGAGCGACCACCTCGAGCGGGTGCGAGAACACCTGCAGGAATCGCTTGCCGTCGGCCGTGTGCGCCTCGGCGATGCCGACCGGCGCGCCGTTCGTGCCGTCGCTGACAGCGACCCAGACCTTCTTCTTGGCGAGAGCCTCACCGACCCGTGCGGCGGTGTCGGGCTCGCGCGGCGCCGAGACCAGGCTCTTGACGACCATGGCCGGGTCGCCCTGGTCGAGTGCCTGCTGCAGCAACTCGGTGGGAAAGACGACGCGGTGCGGGGCCGAGGCGTTGTCGATGATGATGCCGGTGAAGCCGCCGTCGATGACCTGCTGGTAGATGAGCCCCACCGGCTGCGCCATCGCCGAGGTCGCCGCGGGGTCCTCCTCGGCGTCGACGGCCGCGCGCAGCGCCGCACCCGAGGTGAAGGCGAGCAGGAAGGACTTCTCGTCCTCGCGGATCACGGCGACCGACAGCGCCTCGCCGTCATTGATCTGCTGGCCGGCATCGCCGTAGACGCGCAGGTACAGGTGCCCCTGCATCGACTGGCGCATCACGCCGAGGAGCTCCTCGTTGCTCGCGCCCTCGGCGATCTCGGCGAGGGCCTCGCGCAGCAGCACGTTGTCCTTCAGGCCCTCGATGGTGTGGGTGTCCTCCGGCGGCAGCGCCGAGGCGAGCGGGAGGCGGGGCTTCTCGGTCTCGATGACGTTGATGGTGGGCTCGCGACGCGGCGCGACGACGGGCTCCTCGGGAGCGTCGTCCTCAAGCCCCGAGGACGAGTCCTCGTCCAGGGGCGCGGACACCTCGGGTCCGGCATCCGCGCCGACTCCGCGGAACGCCTGCACCGAGATGGCGACGTCGGGGACGACCTCCTCCACCTGCTCCGGGGCTGCGGCATCCTCGACGGGAGCGCCTGGGACCGCGGCATCCTCTTCGACGGTGGAGGGATCTGCGGTCTTCTTGCGGCGGGAGAACAGGGCCATGTGCAGAAGCCTAACCGTCCGCTCAGAGCTTGACGATCGGGGCGATCTTGATCAGCAGCTTCTTCTGCCCCGCGGTGTCGAAGCGCACATGTGCGATGCGCTTCGCCCCCTCACCGGTGACGGCTTCGATGCGCCCCTCGCCGAAGTCGTCGTGCCGGATGCGGTCCCCCGCCTCCAGCTCGAGATCGCCGTTGTCGCGCACCTTCGCGGTGACCTTGTTCGGGAACTTGTCCATCGCGGTGGACAGCGGCGTGAGGCGCTTCTCGAGCGGCTGCGCGGCGAACCGATCACGCCCGCCGCCGCCGAAGCCACCCTGGCGCCGGGCGTTCAGCGCCCGGGACTGAGTGCCGCCGCGGGAGTTCACGTCTCCCGGAGACTGCCGCCAGTCGATCAGCTCGGCGGGGATCTCCTGCAGGAACCGGCTCGGCATGGCGACCGACACCTCGCCGAACTGCGCGCGGGTCATCGCCAGCGACAGGTGCAGGCGCTTGCGGGCACGTGTGATGCCCACGTAGAACAGCCGGCGCTCCTCCTGCGGCCCGCCCGGCTCCCCCGCCGAGATGCGGTGCGGGATGAGGTCCTCCTCGACGCCGGTGACGAAGACCGCGTCGTACTCCAGGCCCTTCGCGGTGTGCATGGTCATCAGCGAGACCGTGCCCGACTCGTCGTCGAGGTCGTCGGCGTCCGACACCAGCGCGACCTCGGTGAGGAAGTCGACCAGGGTGCCGTCGGGGTTGTTGCGCGCGAAGTCGCGGGTCACCGCGACGAACTCGTCCAGGTTCTCGAGCCGCGCCTCGTCCTGCGGGTCGCGGCTGCGCCGCAGCGACTCGAAGTAGCCGCTCTTCTCGAGCAGCAGCGACAGCCCCTCGGCCACGGATGTCGCCGACGGCACCTCGCCGGATGCCGGCATCATGATCGCCGTCGCCTCGGTGAGCACCTGGTCGAGCTGCCCGATCGCCGCCTGCAGCTTCGGGCCGACGCCGAGCTGCGACGGATGCGACAGCGCCTCGCGGAACGTGATCCCCTGCTCCTCTGCGAAGCGCGCGATCGCCGTCTCGGTGACGTCGCCGATGCCGCGGCGCGGCGTGTTCAGGATGCGCCGCAGCGCTCCCTCGTCAGCGGGGTTGGCGACCGAGACCAGATAGGCCAGCGCATCCTTGATCTCGGCGCGGTCGTAGAACTTCGTGCCGCCCATGACCTTGTAGGGCACGGCGGCGCGGATGAAGATCTCCTCCAGCGCACGGGACTGCGAGTTGGTGCGGTAGAACACCGCCATCTCGGAGTACGGCATGCCGGCCCTGCGCAGCGACTCGACCTCGTCGGCCACGAACTGCGCCTCGTCGTGCTGCGAGTAACCGGTGAAGCCGACGATCTTCTCGCCGTCTCCCTTGTCGCTCCAGAGCTTCTTGTCCTTGCGGTCGAAGTTGTTGCCGATCACCGCGTTGGCCGCCGAGAGGATGTTCTGCGTCGAGCGGTAGTTCTGCTCGAGCAGCACGACCTTGGCACCGGGGAAGTCGCGCTCGAACTCGCTGATGTTGCGGATGTCGGCACCGCGGAAGGCGTAGATCGACTGGTCGGAGTCACCGACCACGGTGAGCGAGGCGCCTGCCTCTTCACCGGTCCCTGAGCCTGACGAAGTGTCGGGCTCGAAGATCATCATTCCGTTCGAGGCATACGGGTCGGGAGCTTCGCCCTGCACGGGCCGGGTGAGCTCGTGGATGAGTGCGTACTGCGCGTGGTTGGTGTCCTGGTACTCGTCGACGAGGATGTGCCGGAAGCGTCGACGGTAGGTGTCGGCGACGTGCGGGAACGCCCGGAACAGGTACACGGTCTGACCGATCAGGTCGTCGAAGTCGAAGGCGTTGGCCTTCTGCAGGCGGCGCTGGTAATCGGCGAAGATCTCGGCGAACAGTCGCTCGGCCGGGTCGTTCATGTTCGCGTCGCGGGCGTACGACTCGGCGTCCTGCAGCTCGTTCTTGAGCTTCGAGATGCGACCCTGCACCGATGCCGGGGTCAGGCCGTACGCGTCGGCCTCGTGCTCCTTGACCAGGCGCTTGATGAGCGCGCGGGAGTCACCGGAGTCGTAGATCGTGAAGTTCTGGGTGAAGCCGAACTGCCCGGCCTCGCGGCGCAGAATGCGCACGCAGGCGGAGTGGAAGGTGGAGATCCACATGCCGCGCGCGGCATCGCCCACCAGCGCGCCGACGCGCTCGCGCATCTCGCCCGCGGCCTTGTTGGTGAACGTGATCGCCAGGATCTGGCTGGGCCAGGCCTCACGGTTGCGCAGCAGCAGAGCGATGCGCCGCGTGAGCACGCTGGTCTTGCCCGACCCCGCGCCGGCGACGATCAGCAGCGCCGGGCCGCGGTGCGTCACCGCGTCGAGCTGCTGCGGGTTGAGCCCTGCGAGCAGGTCGTCGGAGGCCTGAGGGCCGGCGGATGCGGGGACGATGAGAGGTGCTTCGGTCATGACACTTCGAGTCTAGGCGCGGGCCCCGACACCGGCTCAGTCGCGACCGCGCCCCGCTCAGGCGATGCGCGTGCCGGGTGGCAGGCGACGCGCCGGCGTGCGCGTGCGCGCCCAGGCGCCGGCGAACAGGCCGCCCGCCACCAGCACCTGCACGCCGAGGCCGACGAACCAGCTGGGCACCGTGCCCTTGACGAGCTCCTCAGGGGTCGGTCCGCTCTCCCAGCTGTTCTCCCAGCCGTTGTCGCAGGGATCCCAGCGCATGGGCTCGGGCGCCCGTTGGGCCAGGCGCACGCCGACCTTCAGCTGCCCGAACAGATCGGTCGGGTACCCGTCCCTGAAGGTCGTCGGTGTCGCGTCGGCGAGCACCACGAAGGGGTTGGCCGCGAGGGCACCCCAGACCAGGTCGAAGCGGGGCTGCTCGACAGTCGTCTCGGTCCAGCTGTCGCAGATCGGCTCGCCGGTGCTGTCGTCCCATGGGCGTTCCTGCTGGGTGAACTCGGTGCGGATCGCCGCACCGCCCAGACCGAACACGATGACGGTGCCGAGCACCAGCGCCGAGACCGCCAGATAGGTCGCCGCGATAGAGAACAGCGGGCGGGCGATCAGGCCGCTGAGCCCCACGCCCACGGCCGCGACGACGATGATCTCGGCAAGCAGCACCAGCAGCGAGGACAGCAGCACGCCCACGGACACGCCGCCGCCGAGCATGCTGATCAGCAGGAACGGCACGGCGATGACGAGGAACACCGTGCCCGTCGCGACTGCGGCCAGCAGCTTGCCGAGCATGATGTCGCCCGTCGTGGCCGCCGTCACCTGGATCGGTGCGAGCGTCGCGGCCTCGCGGTCGCCGTTGATCGCGTTGCCCGACAGGGTCGGCGACACCAGCACGACCAGCAGCAGCACGAAGTTGACGACGATCGAGTAGACGCCCGCGTTGGGCTCGCTCTGGAACGAGAAGACCAGGAACGACAGCGCCGTGATGCCGATCAGCAGCAGCACGAAGACGCCGACCAGCACGTACCAGCCCACGCTGCGCAGCCGCTGCGTCAGCTCGAGACGGGCGATGGTGCGGATGCGCGCGAAGCTCATGAACCCGCTCCTTCCTGCGCGGTGCCGGCCGGGCCGGCAGGAGGCGGCGGCGCGACGCCGGGATCGGGATGCTGCAGGGCGAGGAACGACTCCTCGAGCGCGCTCTGCGCAGGGGCGAACTCCAGCACCGGCAGGCCTGCACCCACCAGCCGCCGCAGCCCCTCGACGACGCCCTCGTCGTCGGAGAATGAGACCAGCGCCGCGCCACGGTCATCGCCGACCTGATCGGCCGGCAGTCCCAGCGCGGCCGAGACGGATGCCGCAGCTTCTGCCGTCGCGAGGCGCACGCGGTACGCGCGCTGCGCCCGCGTGACACTGGGATCGACCACCGAGCCCGCGACCATGAAGACCGCGTCATCGATGACCTCCTCGAGTTCGGAGAGCACGTGGCTGGAGATCAGCACCGTCTTGCCCTGGGCGGCGAGACCGCGCAGCATGATGCGCAGCTGCACGCGGGCCTCGGGGTCGAGCCCGGATGCCGGCTCGTCGAGCAGCAGCACCTGCGGGTCGTGCACGAGCGCGCGGGCCAGGCCCAGCTTCTGCTTCTGCCCGCGCGAGAGCACCCGCGCCGGGGACTTCGCGTGGTCGGCGAGCCCGACGACCTCCAGCAGCTCGTCCGCCCTCGCCGCGGCATCCGCCGACGACATGTCGTGCAGCCGCGCCGTCGTCACGATGCTCTCCCGCGCCGTCAACGACGGCCAGGCGCCGAGCGCGTCGGGCATCCACCCCAGCAGTCGTCGCGCCGAGCCCGGGTCGGCGACCGGGTCGACGTCGCCGATGCGGATGCTGCCGTCATCCGGCGCGAGCAGCGAAGCCAGCATCAGCAGCAGCGTCGTCTTGCCGGCGCCGTTCGGCCCGACCAGGCCGGTCACCCTTCCGGGGTGTGCCTGGAACGAGGCATCCGCAACCGCATGCACCTGGCCGAACGACCGGCGGACGTTCTCCGCGACGATTCCACTCATGGCCGAACCATAGTGGAACCATGAGACGTTCCGCGCGATCAGCGGAAGAAGGCGACCCCGAGGTCAGGATGGTCCACGAAGACGCCGTCCACACCGGTGCGCGCGATCGCGTCCCACTCGGCCTCGTATTCGCCGAACGCCGCCTTGCCGCCGGGACCGCGGTACGCGGCATCCAGGAACTGGTTCTCCGGGCGGCAGGTCCAGGTGAAGACGCGCAGGCCCCTGGCATGCGCGTGGTCGACCAGCACGGCGTCCCTGCCCAGCAGCATCCGCTTGTTGACGCTGATGCCGTCCACGGCGCCGGCCAGGCGATCGAGACCGGCGGGCTCGACCTCGGAGCGGTAGGTGGGCGCGGCGCGGCCCAGTGCGGCGACCTGGTCGAAGGGCTTGCCGCTCGCCTCGATCAGGTAGATGTACGACGCGGCGATGCCCTGCGCGCGCAGGCGGTGCAGCACGGTCTGCTCGAAGGACTCCACGATCAGCGGCAGCCCGCCGTCGGCCCAGCCCGCCGCGCGAAGGTCCCGCGCGATCAGCGGCACCAGATCGAGTCCGACGCTCTCGAAGTAGGTGGCGTGCTTGACCTCCAGGACGACGGCGATCTCACGGCCGTGCTCGATGGAGCCGGCCCGCACCAGGTCCAGCAGGTCGGTCAGACGCAGGATCGGCTGGGTGTCGTCGAAGCTCGCGCTCGAGGGCCGCAGCTTCGGCAGCCGCTCGCGGGTGCGCAGCGTGCTCAGCTCCGCCCAGGTGAAGTCCTCGGTGAACCAGCCGGTGTGCGCCTCGCCGTCCACCTTCTTCGTGGTGCGGCGGTCCGCGAACTCCGGATGATCCGCGACATCCGTCGTGCCGGAGATGTCGTTCTCGTGCCGGACGACCAGCACTCCGTCGCGCGTCGCGACGATGTCGGGCTCGACCGCGTCGACGCCCATGGCGAGCGCCAGTTCGTAGGAGGACCGGCTGTGCTCGGGGCGGTAGCCGGGCGCACCGCGGTGCCCGATGACGAGTGGGGATCTCCTGGCCACGCTTTCAGCGTAAAGCACCCCGTTCATAGGGAGATTCCGTAGACTTGATCGAACATCGACCGATCCCCCGGGACCGATCCCCTCAGGAGTGATCCACAGCATGAGCAACTTCGCGTTCAACAACCCGGCGTTCCAGCAGCAGGACCCGCGCAACGCCGCCACGTATCCGGGCGCGCCGCAGCAGGCCGCGCCGCAGGCCGGCACCTACGCGCCGCCGCCTGCTCCTGTTCCCACGGCCGCGCAGGCCGCCGCCGTCAACGCGAACCTCGAGGGCATGTACGCCTCGCCGTCGGCCGGCGCCATCGAGACCGACCGGATGACGGTCGAGGACACGGTCTGGAAGACGGTCGGCCTGTTCGCCATCCTGCTCGCGACCGCAGTGGTCGGCTGGGTCTGGACGATGTCCAGCATGAACCCGATCACCGGTGACGTCACGCTGATCCCGTGGATGGTCGGTGCTCTCGGCGGCTTCGTCCTCGCGATGGTCGTGACCTTCACCTCGCGCAAGAAGGTGCGCCCCGGCCTGATCTTCGGCTACGCGGCTTTCGAGGGTCTCTTCGTCGGTGCGATCTCCGCGTTCTTCGAGACGATCTGGCCTGGCATCGTCATCCAGGCCTCCCTCGCCACCTTCTCGGTGGTCGGTGTCACCCTGGCGCTGTTCGCAAGCGGCAAGATCCGCGCCTCGGCGAAGATGACCAAGATCGTCATGATCGCCATGCTCGGCTACCTGGTCTTCTCGGTCGTCAACCTCATCCTGATGTGGACCGGCGTGTCGATGGCAGCGGGCCCGTTCGGCCTCTACAGCGCGAAGATCGCCGGTATCCCGCTCGGCCTGATCATCGGCATCCTCGTCGTCTTCATGGCGGCCTACTCGCTGGTGATGGACTTCGACCAGATCCAGCAGGGCGTGCGCAACGGCGCACCGCGCAAGTACGGCTGGGTCGGCGGCTTCGGCATCATGGTCACCGTCGTGTGGCTGTACGTCGAGATCCTGCGCATGATCGCGATCCTGCGCGGCAACAACTGATCTGACACGCGAAAGGGCCGCTCTCCTCGGAGAGCGGCCCTTTTCGCATCCTCAGCCGCGCGCCTTCGCCTCCAGCAGGGCGCGCTCCCGGTCGTTGCCCGCGAGTCGCGCGGCGACCGCGAACTCGCTGCGCGCCTCGTCGACGCGGCCCAGCCGCAGCAGCAGTTCGGCGCGCGTCGCCGGCAGCAGGTGGTAGCCGCGCAGCGACCCCTCCTCGGTGAGGCGGTCGAGGATCCGCAGGGCGTTCGCGGGGCCGGTCGCCATGGCCACCGCGGCTGCGCGGTTCAGCTCCACCACCGGCGAGGGCGCGATACGTCCCAGCGCCTCGTAGAGCAGCACGATGCGCTCCCAGTCGGTCTCGTCGACGGATGCCGCCACCGCATGGCATTCCGCGATCGCGGCCTGCAGGGCGTACGGCCCCCGACCGCGCCCCAGCGCATCGGTGCGGGCCAGCGCTGCGCGGCCACGCGAGATCGCACCGCGATCCCAGCGCCGGCGGTCCTGATCGGCGAGCAGGATCGGGTCGCCGTTCGCGTCGACCCGTGCGGGGAAGCGTGCCGCGGTGAGCTCCATCAACGCGACGAGCCCGTGCACCTCGGGTTCACGGGGCGTGAGCGCCGCCAGCACGCG